>CAWUTT010000056.1:0-10862 GCA_963925635.1 uncultured Pseudomonadales bacterium
GTTAAACCACCGGCAATCACATCTTCAAACACTGGCAGGTTGCCCCGTTGAGCATAGGTATTGTAGCCATCAATATCGCCACCAAACACCACGCCCCCTTTGTCTGACTGAGACACATAGAAGTGGCCCGCACCAAAGGTGACCACACCATTAATTAATGGTTTGTATGGCTCGGTCACGAAGGCTTGCAACACATGACTTTCAATGGGTAAGCGTAAATCTAGTTTTTTAGCCAAGCGGCTAGAGCTACCCGCCACTGCCATGCCCACTTTTTCTGCATGAATGTCGCCACGGTTGGTTTTAACACCAATAATGCGTTCACCCTGCTTTATGAAGTCGATGACTTCACAGTTTTGAATAATGTCCACGCCCAACTGATCAGCAGCTCGCGCATAACCCCAAGCCACAGCGTCATGACGGGCATTACCCGCATCTGGCTGTAAAATACCACCCCATACTGGGAACCGAGTATCCGCACTGCCATCGATAATAGGTTCGCGCGCTAGCACTTCCTCACGGCTCAATAGTTCGGCTTGAATACCGTTGAAGCGCATGGTGTTCGCCCGACGAGCAAAGGTGTCGTATTGCGACTTACTGTGGGCAATGTTCATCACACCGCGGGGCGAGAACATAACGTTGTAGTTTAAGTCTTGGGCCATATCGCGCCACAAGTTCATGCCATGCTCGTAGAATGGCGAGTTGCCATCTAACAAGTAGTTAGAGCGAACAATAGTAGTATTACGGCCCACATTACCACCACCAATCCAGCCTTTTTCAAGGATAGCCACGTTGGTGATACCATGGTTTTTGGCTAAGTAGTAAGCCGTAGCTAGACCATGACCACCGCCACCAATAATAATCACATCGTAGTTAGATTTTGGCTCTGGGTCACGCCATGCCCGTTGCCAATGTTTATGGCCTCGGAGTGCGTTCCAAGCGATGTTTAGGGCGTTATATTGGCCCATGTGTGCCTCCGCTATTGTTGTTGTAGCCACAGTGGCTGGTTTGCAGAATGTTAAAGCATCCTCACCTAAATGAGAACGTTATCTAGTGCTGAAAAAGTAAAATAATTGGACTATAGGGTAGAAGGATATATCGACACCTTGTGTCGCTTTTAAACACAAAACGACAAAAAATAGGATATATTCGACTTATATGCACTTCCTTTTCCATATCTACCTGACTGACCAGTCAGAAATAAGCGAAAACGAATATCACACAGCGACACTACTCACCTACCTAAGCACCTTTAGGCCAACCCACAACAAGGGCATCTGATGGCACTGTTGCTGCCCATTAATACCCGCACCCTTTTTGATGACTATTGCTTGGCCACCAAAACGTATACGTACGCCCTGCCAGAACACCATTTCACCACACCCGCTCTACACTTTGGCTTTTAGCGATTCATTTGTTTTTTTAAAACAAAATACACCAGCCTGTTCATTCTAACAATAAGCATAATTAACAGTTTTACTGCCCATACTGATCATGCTGCGCACCTATATTCCAGTTACTCATACAGCATAGCTCTGTTTTATAAATAAGCAGCGCAAACCGCTTATTTTTTGTAACTGGCCGAGTAATCCCTAGGGAAACGACTATACTTTTAATACCTTGTGAGCCAATAATTTTATAATAAAAAATAATAAATCAGCTCGTTAATAATTATTATGGTTAAAGGAAAATCTATGTTTACAGTGAAAATAGAAGGTAATTTGGAATTGGTGCTGAGCGTTTAGGGATGAAACTAGAAGGTATTATTACCAACAGTGAAAACATTAATGGTCGTATCCTAGACCATGCTATTTATGGTTTATCAAAGCCTAGTTAGCACCCGCACAATAAACAAATTAATAAGGACAAAATACGCCTAGCTATTTGGCTTGGCTGAAGCATTTTAGGGAGGCTGGGTGGTTGAGAGCCAGCCCTGCGTATCTTTTTCGGGCGATAGCGTTTATGGGCCTCACTTTAAAGGGATTGGTCAGCGTTTTGGAGACATCAACCTCGCCTTTTTGGATACGGGGCAATACAAGCGCCGCTGAACTCGTGTAACCATGACGCCCACACACAGGGTGTAAGCCGCTATTATTCCCCTAATTATTGCCCCATGTATTCCGCTAAGTATTCCCCTAAGCATAAAGTGCGCTGCATTGTTAGGCTTCAAGGGCGCTACCTATGACTAGTGGCGTCATTACCCACTAAAGAGCAGCGCCGCAGCACTTCTTCTGCAATCACTTCTATGCCCGCTCTTAAAGCAGTATCCCTAAAGTTGAAACGCTGCATCATTTTGATGAGGATGTCGGCTGATAATTGACTGTTCTTTCGGCTTAACACCAGTAGTGACATAATTGCGTTACTCACGTAGTAAAAAATCACCTGCGAGGATATGCCCGCGTCGCCCACTAACTTGACATAACGCACGGCTATTTGCTCAAACACCTGGGTATAAGATGACTCGCCTTGGCATACGTCTTTGATGATAATCCCTAGCATGTTAACGCTTGGAGGTTGCTCAGGGAACATGCAGTTAACCGCTTTATAAACCACCTTGTGACTTAACAGGTACACCTCAGAAGCTGTTGATTCTTGAGCCATGTCCTGCCCTTGGTAATCAATACAACGTCTGTTAAACACCTCAATAGCTTGCACGAGAGACTCCTCGGGTTGTGGGCAGATGGTCATACTTGTGGCCAACAGTAACCAAGGTTTCACCATCGGCATCGATCAGGTAGGTACTGCTCAGTGCTTTAAGGTGCTGTTGCACATGCCGCATGTCTTTCATCAGTCGTTTAAGACCACGCCGGCTTAGGCTGGTGTAGTGTTTGCCTTCCCCGATGTCACAGCTGTCGCCGTATAACATGAGCAATTCGACTTGCAGGTACTCTACCGAACTGATGGGTTGATCACTGCGAGGTTGAAGTAAGTTAAGCGCCATGACTGTGTTCCTTGTTATTGGTATGGCAACCATTAAACAACTTAACAATGGGGAATTATGGAAGACTTACTGAAGATGTATGGAAGAAGTCTGAAGAAATAATGAAGATGCACATGCTCTTCTATATAAGGCTTGCCGGCAGCCTTATGGAAAAGCAAACACCAGAGCCATCGGCCAGATTAGTGACTTGAGCGGCACCTTGGTGAAACTGAGCAATAATTTGCACTACGTATAGCCCTAAACCAAAATGTCCGGCGCCACCCGCTGACGCTTGAGTACGGGAGGTCACCATAGACTGGAAGAGTTGGTCGGCTTTATCCAAGTTAATGGCGTCACCTTGATTTTCAACGTCGATCACCCAGTAAAATTCATCAGCCCTCAAACGCACAATAATAGGGGTGCCTGGCTGATGAAAGTCTTTGGCATTATCTAGCAGCTTATCCAGCGCCTGTTCCAAACGGTAATCTACCGCCTGCACGGTTGCCGGTTTCTTGGTGCCTAGGTACTCAATAGCAACATCTTCGCCCGCCATTTGGTGCTGATGCTGGCAATACAGGGTAAGAAAGTGATTCACATCCAGTGGTTCTAATTCGTCATTAGTTAACGCATGTTCAAGGTTGGCAGCAGACGACAACTTAGACAAAATTGACTCTATTTTGTGCAAGCCACGTTTGGCAATATCAATGTAGCCTTTAATTTCATCATCAAGGGGGTAATCGGAGATATTCTCAAGTGAGGTGGAAATGGCATTGAGCGGATTTTTAATCTCGTGGCTTAGGGTGCGTGGCATGGTAGACATGAAGGATTGCTGTTCGTGCAGTTTAGACACCACATCAGAGAAGCTGCGCGCTAAATCACCTATCGAGTCTTCTCGATCTACCTGACCCACAATTTTACTCGCCACCAGGCGCCCTTCATGATTCACCATGTTGGCTGTTTCTATGCGCAATTTACGCACCCGGTAGGCCAAACGCCAAAATAAGAAGAACACAATGGAGAAAATAATTAGAATGCCCGCCACACTAAACAACACAATATTCTGCAAAGACTTAAGCTGTAATTTTAATATTTGATCAGTGGATTGCTTTACCAATACAATGCCGATGACCGAGCCATCGTCGGCTAACACGGGGGCTGCAGTGGCTAAATACCCACCGCCTCCCAGAGAAGACCAACGGGCTTGGGCTAATTGACCTAACTGAGCCGCCATCAGCAACTCTTCTTGAGTTTCCAGTTCGTCCCCCTCAATGCCCATGCTTAAGCGCAGCACTAAGGTCATGGCCTCCTCTATCAGGCCCACTATAGTTTGCCACAGCGTGGAGTGGCTTGGCTGGGCCAGCCCGCGAGACTTGGCCTGAGTTTGCGCTCTTAGCTGAAAATTAACATCGTATAAGGCAATGTAACTCACCGATTTAGCCAAGCGTTCAAGCAATTGATTAGCCGCTGACGAACTGGTATTGAGGGCATGGAACCCCGGCGATGAACCCATGGAAGAAATGCCACTCTGGGTGGTACCATCGTAAACCGAAAAACGCAGCTCCTGCTTTTTGTTGAGGTGTGTTTTGTTAATCTTTATCTCCACCCTATAGCCGTCAAAGGTGGGCATCATTAACGCTTCAATAGGAGCCGTTTTAAAAGGATCCATGGTGTCGCGCCGCCAGTTAGCTCCCACTCTAAACAGAGCCACAAACCCACCTTGCTGAGGCACTAATACCACGCGTTCAATGACGTTATGCTGATTAAGCCATTCCAACCTCACATGATCCCTTGCATTAAAACCAGCCAGGGTTCCGGTTTCATAATCAGGGTCTTTATCTCGTACCTCAATGAGCCCATAAAGGCTGTTATTGCGTTCGCCTACTGCAATGGAAAAGCCCAAGCCATCATAGGCTTTAAGTTGGGGGAAAGACGCCCTTCTGTAGCTTTGATCTTGCCAATCTTGTTTGGCACCGTCCACGGTTATAGGGGTGGCTAAGTAGGTTTTAGGCAGAGGAGCCCCTGCGGCTAAAGACAAGCTGAGGCTTTGCTTCTTATTGTAAAAAGTATTGGCCACAGAGCGGCCAAACTGCTCTTGAGAGATTAATTGACCTGAGTCTAAGAACTGCTTAGCCTCACTAATAAACTGATAGCCAAGCCAAGGCACAGCCGCCAGTACCACCAGCAAGCTAAGCACTTGAAAGGATAAATTAAACCCACGTTTACGCCTCACTAATTGAGTCACTTATTAGACCTTCCACCGGTATCCAAGCCCATATTCAGAATCGATAGCATTGAAATCTGGCGCTGCCCTTTTTATTTTTTTCTTAAGATTTTTGATGTGCGCACTGATGGTGTTCTTTTCAACCACGCTAGAGTGGGTGACCTGAGCAAAACGTTCATAGGTAATCACATTCCCTGGGCGCAGCACCAAGGCATGCAGCATGTTGAACTCTGTCACCGTAAGATTCAATACAGATTGACCTGCAAAAGCAACACTTCTCGACAAGGTATTGAGCACCAAGTCGCCCCGCCTCACCTCGGTGTTAGCATCATCGGTGGGCCGCGATTGATTGTTGGCTAGCATCATCAGGGTAGCCACCTTGGCCGCTAAAAACTCCATACTGATGGGCTTAGATTGGTAGTCCCATGCGCCCATTTTTAAACCCCAAACTTTATCAAACTCACCATCGCGGTCAGTTAAAAACAATACGGGCAGCCCTTCATGGTAACCCACAGCTTCGCTATAGAGCTCAAACCCACCATCATAGTCACTGCCTAAAATAATATCTAAAATAAGGAGATCTGGTCGATGTCGACTCAAATGATCAAGCGCTTCAGCCTTGGTCGCAAACGCGTGTACTGTGTATAAACGACGGCTGAGCAAATTTTCATAATTGGATCGTTGATCATCGTCATCCTCAACAATCACTATACTGCCATTTTTGCTCATAACCCTCTCCTTGTTATTAGTCTATGGCACCGATCCAGCGCAATGCAGCGCTTGATCCAGTTGCAGAAAAAGCGGCTTCTACAGTCTTGCCCTCACTATAAATCAATAGCTTTATTGGTAACTTAGCCTCAGCAATAGCCAGCAACATAGGCCCCGTTACAGGCCCATAAAATACCGCACTAGGGCCTTGTTCAGCCACAAAGGTTTGACTACCGATGGTCATTTCTAAACGATCAATTTGGCTGGGTATAATGTAATAGATGGAGCCATCTTGGCGGCGGTTAATTTGAAATTCAATAGAACCAAACCAGCCCACATCCATAATGGTGGTGGCATCAGAATACTTGTGTTTAAGCACCCCACGTTCAAACACATGACGCACAGCCCAATCGCCGTAACAATCATAAATGATATGATCAGAATGCATTGGTTTTTGACATTGACTTGGCTGGCCAGCAACACTGCTAACCGACACCAGCAGCAAAAGCAGTAACAGCAAAGCATGGTTAATGGATTTGGCTTGGTAGTCGGTCATAAAGCTGTGGACATTCTCATTTACCCATAGATTAAAAGCCAAGTTACCAGTTCACTCGGTGCACGCCAAGAGCAATTTGCTTATGACATGAACAATTCACCGAATCTTCATAGTTAGGCGAACTTGACGCCTGTCGATCTAACACGATTACCCACTAGGCTTATACATAAAAACACCGGCACCAGGTGTTAGATTCGTTTTCTCACTAACTATTTTTTGGCGTCACTCCAAATCTACGAGTGAACTCTCTGCTGAATTGGGTTGGGCTTTCGTAGCCAACCTCAAACGCTACAGAAGTTACCATTAGCTGCTTTTTTTTCAATAACTGCTGAGCTTGAATAAGACGAAGTTCTTTTTGGTATTGAAGTGGACTTAATCCAGTGATTGATTTGAAATGGTTATAAAAGGAAGGTAGGCTCATTCCTGCGATCATAGCTACTTCAGACATTGCTAACGCCTTATTAAAGTTCTCTTTTATGTAAACGGTCGCTTTCATTATGTGAAATGCGTGGCTGTCATTAATTATTAGCTGTCTCAAGGTGCTTCCATGTGAAGCCATAAGTAATCGATAATATATTTCTTTGCGGATGAGGGGGGCCAGCACCTCAACCTCCTGAGGTTTTTCAGACAGCTCTAAGTAACGCTTTAAAGCATCTACTAATGCATCATCTGTGTGTCCAACCTTGAGTGACTGGATTGGCTTTTCATCCGCTTGGTTGTAACTAATTTCGTGATACAACAGTTGAAGCGCCTTTATTTCTATACTAAATATAACTGCTAAATATGGGTTTTGAGAACTTCCCTTGATGATACGTGAGTCAATCGGGGTGCTGTGACTCACAATAATTGACTGGCCTGCTTCAACACGGATTTTTTCATTATCACCAAAAACCACTTCTTTACAGCCTTGTATAATTAGGCAAATTATTGGGTTATAGATAGCCGCCACATTCTTAGGCGACTCAGTGCCTTTTAATAGGTAAATACCCGATATAGGGGATACTGGAATATTAACAGTAGCGCCCCTACTAGCTAGTATTCTTTGAGATATTGCCACTAGGTTTGGTAAGCTCATATTCTGTTTCCTTTGGGCACATTTAATCGATTCAACATCATATAACAATGTTATCTGAAATCATCCAAATACCACATTAATTATATAAATGGGCAATAAAAATATAGATATCGGCAAGCACTCAGCTCATCGGTCAACTATAGTTTGTGGGTGCGTAACTAACCCATATTAAGCCCATTTAACGCCCTACCCAGAGGTGCGCATCAGCCTGTTGAGACCGCTGATGTGGTAACCCTTTTGAGTGGCGTAGCAACAGCACAGATCAAGTTCAGCCAAAACCACGTCAATGATAATTTAAAAAGAGAAGCTAATTATGTTAAAGAAAACGTCTATTCAAGACAAAGTAGTGTTGGTTACAGGGGCCAATAGAGGCATTGGCAAGGAAATTGTCATTCAACTATTAGAAAGTGGGGCCAAAAAAGTCTTTTCAGGGGTTAGAGTCGAAGGGTCGATGGTGGATTTAATTGAAAAGTATGGCGCTCAAATTGAAGAAGTTCAATTAGATGTCACTTCAGACAAAAGTATTGAGCTTGCCAGCTCTAAAATACCATCGCTTGATATTTTAATTAATAATGCTGGCGTTATCCCAATGGGAAATTTTACTAACGGCAATAGTTTGGAAACCCTAGATGCCAATTGGCGGGTTAATGTTCGAGGCTTAGTTGCAGTAACACAAGCTTTTTTCGCTAAAGTGGTTGCGTCAGATAACGGTGCTATAGTTTCCATTTCATCTATGGCAGGCTTAGGAAATATGTCTTTTATGGGTACATATTCTGCAAGTAAATCTGCTGTTCACAGCCTTATGCAAGGGTTAAGATCAGAACTAAAAGAACAGCACGTTTTAGTGGCTACGGTTTACCCAGGCCCAGTGGACACGGATATGTTAACTGGATTTGAGATCGAAAAAGCCAGCCCAACAAGCGTAGCAATAAATATTGTTAATGGTATTAAAGAAGGCGCAGAGGAAATATTTCCTGACGAGATGTCAAAAAATATGGGACTATTATATTTATCTTCGCCGAAAGAACTAGAACAACAGTTTTCAACATTTTAAAACCAAGCCACTGTGCCAGGAAAATTAAACGAGGCCTTAAGTCGCAGATGATTTTCTTGGTCGCCTGTGACGTCCTTCGCAAGAGACACATACAAGGCTTAAAGTACCCAGAGAAAGTGACTCCATGATCAAGAAAATTTTAATCAGCATCGCATTACTCTTGTGCTTACTAAGCCTTTTGGGTTTTGTGTTTTACAATACCAGTGATCAAATTGGTGCCGACCTTAAACCTGCAAGCTTAGAGCCTTACCAAGACTCCAAGCAATTCAACGGCACACTTTTTAGTAACACTACAGCCCACCCTAAAAATACAAGCTTTAGTACTATGGACTGGTTACAGGAAGTTTTATTTAGTGACGCCCAGATGCGTCCTGACAGGCCCGTAGAGATACTGCCTGTAACCCAGCAAACTCTACTCGAGCCAACCAAAGAAACCCGCATCGTTTGGTTTGGTCATTCCACCTTCCTCATGCAAGTGGGGCAAATGACCCTTTTATTTGACCCCATGTTGACGAGTACCCCAGCGCCCCACCCCATGCTGGCAGGCTCTCGGTATAGTGAAAAATTACCCATTAGCATTGAAGATTTGCCTGAAATCGATGCTGTCCTCGTGTCTCACGATCATTATGATCACTTGGACATGGTGTCGATCAAAAAATTGGCTGCTAAAGTGGGTCACTTCTATGTTCCTTTGGGCTTAGGACTACATTTACAACAGTGGGGTATTGCTACTGAGCGCATTACTGAATTAGATTGGTGGCAAACTGCTAGTTTAGGAAGTAGCGAGTTTACCTTAACCCCTGCAGAGCATTTTTCAGGGCGCCGATTTGATACTCGCAATAAAACCTTGTGGGGAGGCTGGGTGGTTGAGAACCAGTCACAGCGTATCTTTTTTTCCGGTGATAGTGGCTATGGGCCTCACTTTAAAGAGGTTGGGCGTCGCTTTGGAGAGATCGACATCGCCTTTTTAGACACCGGGCAATATAACCGCCGTTGGGCTCGTGTGCACATGACACCAGAACAAGGGGTGCAAGCGGCTATTGATGCTAAGGCAAAAGTCATGATGCCTATACACTGGGGAGCTTTCACACTGTCATTGCACGACTGGAATGAGCCTCCAGAGCGGGCCTTAGCAGAAGCTAAACGACTAGGCCAAGCCATTGTGGTGCCACAAATTGGTGAAATGATGCAGCTTAATCAGCTCAAACAGCCCAGTGGCTGGTGGCGTGATGATTAGATCGCAGGTCAGCAACCTTTTACCCAGCAACAAGGCTGGGTAATGCCACAGCCTTCCAACCGTGGTTGCGCATAAATTTGAGCCAAAAAAAAGACGCCCTACCCAGTAGACCGTCTTGTTTTAACATTTATGACACCTAAACAAACCTTAAATAATGGCCTTATTGAATAACACCATCAATAACCTTAGGATTATCACCAACAACCGGTGTGATCCAACTAGAGTCTATAGCTGTGATATCAGCACTGGTCTTTGCCGATATGTTAGTTTCAGCGTTCACGGCAGTAGCTGTTAAGCCAGTACAGTTTAACGAATTAACCGTACTGGGCACCTTCCTTATTAAGGACTGCTTTAGGATATAGCTAACGCCATTCATATCTGTTAATTGAGTACCATTTTTAATATTTAAGGTGCTTACATAGTCACCCGATATATTTGCCCAAGGAAGCCCCCAAAAATACTTTCCATCACTGCCTAAATAACTAGGCGTATAGTTTGTCCCTTGCGCAGTGTCATCGTTATAGACAACATTACTTCCAGAGATGACGGCATTGGTGAATCTAATTGGATCACTCAAAGGAACGCCAGTTACAGTTGCGAATACCCCGTCATTGTCAGTGTCATAATTGTTTGTTGAAGAGTCGTCAGCATCGTAGCTAATACTTAGCACAGTCCCATCTGTAGTCGTCATTGATGTAGGCCTATTAGCGCCAGTTTCGCCACCCTCAAACCAAGCATTCCGTCTACTTACATATATCCACTTCTTATTACTGCTTGTATCAATGTAATGGCCATAAACGTGAGTTGTTATGCTCACCTGACTACCACTTGTGTTAAAGAGTCCATAATTCGTCACACTATCCAAGTAAGATGTTCGACTTTTACAGGTTGTCTGAAGAAGCGCATCGTTGGTGTCATAGTCATGTTGAGCTATAAATTCACTGTTCCAATTGAGAAGATAAGTTAACTTTTTACTTGAATCTGAGCGATCGACATAGCCAACTTTAGCCATGCCAGATGAACCATCAGATGAGGTGTGTGCATCTATGTAGCTTATATAGTTGGAGTCATGATAGGGTGTCGCAGCACTGTTC
>CAWUTT010000057.1:0-8383 GCA_963925635.1 uncultured Pseudomonadales bacterium
ATGTGAGGATATTTACCGTCAGTTTGATGATCAAAATAAACAAGATAAGCGTGGCGTTGGTTACCTGCCTGCACCTTACGCTGCCGAGCACACAGAAACTGCTTTTCTCAATGAAAAAGTAATGCAGTATATTGACACTCAAGGTGATGAGCCATGGTTTGTGCACCTTTCTTGGCTCCGGCCTCACCCCCCTTTTTTGGTTCCTGAGCCCTATCACAGCCAGTATCGTGGTGCCGAGCTTGAGGCTCCGATACGCCATAAAAGCTTGGCTCAGGAGCAGGCTCAGCACCCTTATGTTAAATTTATAATAGATTCAAAGCTGGCACAAAAGCCAAGTTATGGCGAGTCTCTTGTACCGACCATTAACGCGCTAGATCTACAGCAACTTAAAGCCACTTACTACGCCATGATGAGTGAGGTAGACGCACAGATGGGGCGCTTATTAGATTTTTTAACCGAGCGAGGATTGCTGGAAAATACCTTGATCGTATTTAGTTCGGATCATGGGGAACAACTGGGTGACCATTATTTATTAGGTAAGTCAGGCTTTTTTGACCAGTCCTACCATATACCTCTAATTATTCGTGCCCCAGGTTCACCATGGGACCAAAGCCGAGGCCTTCAAGTGCCAGAGTTTAGTGAAAATATTGATTTGATGCCCACCATTTTAGATCTTTTAGGGGCCGTGCCACCAGAACAATGTGATGGCTTTAGCCTGCGACCGTTTCTTGAATCCGAGGCCCACTTTGCCTGGCGTACCTGTGTGCACTGGGAGTATGATTTTCGTGATGTGGTAGAGGCTAAGCCAGAACAGTATTTTGGGCTATCTTTGGATGAGTGTTGCTTGGCAGTCATACGCGACCATAATTATAAATACGTCCACTTTAACCAATTACCCGCGCTCTTGTTTGATCTACAAAAAGATCCAGAGGAGCTCAATAACTTAGCCAGCCACCCTGATTATACGCAGGTGATGCTCAGCTATGCCCAAAAAATGCTCAATTGGCATATGCGTAACAATGACCGCACTTTAACGGGTTGGTTGTTCCATCCAGAGGGGCCGAGCCAACGCCTTACTGAACACCGAAACCAGCATCCGCGTTAGGGTTTACTGGGTTTGCTTGGGGTTTGCCGGGGGTTTGCTCGACATGACATTGTTGCAGCAGCCAATGCTTAAAGTCGGCCACATGGGTGCAGGTGGCTAGATCAGATTTGGTGGTAAGCCAATAGCCCCCTTGGCTGGGCATACGGATATTAAAAGGTTCCACCAGCGAACCGTTAGCGAGTTTGTGATTAACGATAGGGCATCGGCCTAAGGCAATCCCTACGCCATGCTTGGCGGCTTTTAACGTAAGCATAGACTGATCAAAGCGATGACCTAAGTCAGCATTGATATGGCTTATACCGGCGTAATTTAACCACATAGCCCAATCTTCTGGGTAAAAATTGATATGCAGCAATTGGTGCTTGGCTAGATCTGACGGGTGCCGTAAGGGGTTTGGACCAGCCAATAATTTTGGACTACACACAGGAAATATTTCCTCTGCAAAAAGCAATGTGCTGTGTGGGTTGCTACAGGGCTCAAGAAAATACTGTATTTCGATATCAAACGCTTCTGGAAAAAAGTTGATGTCGTTATCTTGTGCTGATAAATGCACGTCGATACCAGGATGTTGCCGCTGGTAGTTAGCTATTCTAGGCACCAGCCATTGTACAGAAAATGACGAAGGTGCTTTGATGTTAAGGCGGGAAGACTTTTTATCTGTGATGATTTCTTTATAACCTAGGCCGATAAGGTCGAAAGACTGAGTCAACATAGGCAAATATGATTTGCCTGCATGGGTTAGCGAAAGACGTTGATGAGCGCGGTTAAAAAGCTCCAAGCCTAGGTAAGTCTCTAGGGTTCTTACCTGGTGACTAATAGCCGCTTGGGTTACATTTAGCTCGGCCGAAGCTGCAGTAAAACTTAAATGGCGCGCTGCGGCTTCAAAGGCCTTAAGCGCATTTAACGGTGGCATTCTACGGTTCATATCAACAATTATCGTATTGGCTTTAACAGCGTTAGGTCAATGATCATACCTACACTTTAATCAATACGGGTTTGTTAGTCTACCAAAGCGCCTGCTGCCAACTCCTGCTGCACCAAAGTGACCCAATAAGCGGCCCCAGTTTCTAAGATGTCATCGTTAAAATCGTAATGTGGGTTGTGCAGCATGCACCCACCGACACTATCAATGCCGTTACCCAAAAATACGTAACACCCATCTTTAACCCGCAACATGCTGGAGAAGTCTTCAGATATTGACTTTGGGCGACAGGCTAAATCGACCTGTTCCTTACCTAGTAAGGCGACCGCTGCTTGACCCGCAGACTGGGTTTCTTTCTCACTGTTAATGGTAGCCCAAAACACGCGGTCGTAGGTAAATTCATGTTCGGCACCATGGGCCTGACAAATACCAGCCACCAATTGTCCCATGCGGGCTTCAATTAAATCTTGCACAGGTTCAGAGAAACTGCGGCAATCTCCTGTAATAGTGACGGTACTTGGAATCACATTGACTGCGCCGTCGGTAACGAATTCTGTAGCCGAGACTACAGCTTGCTGCTCTGGGCTAATACTACGGGACACAATGGTTTGCAGTGCCAGCAAGATTTCTGCGCCAATGACTAAAGGGTCTATGTGATGGTGGGGTTGCGAAGCATGACCCCCCCGGCCTTTGATCACAATTTTAAAGTTATCTTCGCTGGCCATGACGCCACCTGAATTCATGGACATGTGACCCGCCGCCATGCCAGGCATATTATGCAAGCCATAAATAGCTTGCATGGGGAAGCGCTCAAACAGGCCGTCATCAATCATAGCTTGAGCCCCTGCGCCATGTTCTTCATCGGGCTGGAAGACAAAATAAACTGTGCCGTCAAAATCACCATGAGCGGCTAATTCTTGGGCAGCACCTAACAACATGCTGGTATGGCCGTCGTGACCACACGCGTGCATGCAACCATCATTAAGTGACTTGTGGGAAAACTCGTTAAGTTCTTGGATGGCTAATGCATCCATGTCGGCTCTTAAGCCAATGGCTTTATTGGAAGTGCCCTTAGTGAGCTGCCCAACGATGCCTATTTGACCGATGCCTTGGTGCACAATAAGACCGAATTCAGTGAGCTTTTGTACCACCAGGGCAGCGGTATCAAATACCGAAAATTCGGTTTCTGGGTGCTGATGTAAATGACGACGCCAGATTTTCATCTGGTCTTTTGAGGTTTTAAGGAGTTGGGTCATTAGGCTGCTTTGAAGAAAAATCAGTAGCCTAATGATGGCATATTTATCCTTTGGCCACTAGCCCTACCGCTTCGATACCAGAGACTGCAGCAATTAAATCATTGTCTGATGTATCGCCTGTCACACCCAAGGCCCCCAAAGTTTGACCCCGTTCATTTTGGATCAAAACACCCCCAGGAACGGGAATCATTTTGCCATCTAGAGCGGCATTAGCGGTGACAATAAAATAAGGCTGTGCTTCAGCCCTAGCCATCTGTGCACTGCCTGGCATGCCCAACATAACAACGCCGTAAGCCTTAGCTTGGGCCACTGCAAAACGTCCTGGTGAGGCACCATCTTGGCGTTCAAATGCTTTAACGTGACCGCCAGAGTCGAGCACTACAACGGACAAAGGATTAAGCCCAAGTTCCTTGCCTTTGGCAAGAGTGGCATTGATGATTCGCTTTGATCGGCTTAAAGATAATTCGGCCATAAGATTATTCCAATAGTAGAGTGGGCAGGCATCATAGCCGATTTATTTAGTAAATATTAGTCTATTACAAACATTGGTCAGACTAGTTCACTCTACTGAGGCCCCGTCAACGCTATACTCCATCTCGAATTTGATTGAGGGTCTTGCTAGGTGTGAGGGCTTGAGGGTCTAGTTTAATATGAATAAGGGCCGGTTTTTGTGCTGCTATGGCCTCTCTTAATGCCTTAGGGAATTGGTCACTTTGGGTCACTCGGGTGGCATAAGCTCCATATGCCTGGGCCAAGGCACAAAAATCTGGGTTGACTAAATCGGTCACGCTTACACGACTGGGGAAGTGAAGTTCTTGGTGCATGCGGATAGTGCCATACATGCCGTTATCGATCACCAATACCACCACCGCAGCGTTTGCTTGCACTGCAGTGCCAAATTCTTGCATGGTCATTTGGAAACAACCATCACCTGCAAAAGCCACTACCGTTTTGTTGGGAAAGGCTATTTTTGCGGCCACAGCAGCCGGTAAACCGTAGCCCATAGAGCCGCTCGTTGGCGCCAGTTGAGTGCCGTATTCAGCAAACTTCCAAAAACGGTGAATCCAGGTGGCATAGTTACCTGCACCATTAGTGATAATGGCATTAGCAGGCAATGTGGCGGCAAGGTGTGCCATGATGGCGGGCATTTGAACCTCACCCGGATGAGCTTTAGTCGGCAAGCTAGACCAGTCTTGAAAGCTTTTATGGCATTGTGCGAGGTGATCTAAACGCGGCTGGCTAACCTGATGAGCCACGGTGAGTTGAGCAAGCCCCTGTGCTAAAGCTTTAGGGCTAGCATGAATGGCTAAATCTGCTCGATACACTCGGCCGAGTTCTTCTGCCGATGCATGAATATGAATCAGTTGTTGCTGAGCGCCATGTACACCTAACAGTTGATAATTTTGTGATGGCACCTCTGAAAAACGCCCACCCATAAGAATGACTAAATCGGCATCACTAATGGCCGATTTTAAATCAGGGTTTATGCCTAAACCAACATCACCCGCATAGTTGGGGTGATGATGATTAAACAACATTTGACGCCGGAATGAACATGCCACTGGCACCTTAAACTGTTCTGCAAAAGTCTCTACGTGAGCCACTGACTCAGCACACCAGCGGCTACCACCCATAATGATAATGGGGTTTTTGGCCTGCTCAATGAGGTTCGCCATGTGTTGTAAATCTGCTGCACTAGGGTAAGTCTCTAAAGCACTAAAAGGTTTAATGTCAGTGCTCATCGCCTTGCCCGATAAGGTGTCTTCTGGCAATACTAATACCACGGGCCCAGGGCGACCGCTGGTGGCCACAGACCAAGCTCGGCTGACCATTTCGGTGATGCGGTCGGGGGAGTCTATTTCTGCCACCCATTTAGCCATCGAGCCTAAGTATTGGCCGTAGTCCACTTCTTGGAAGGCTTCTCGATGACGTAATTGGCTATTTATTTGGCCAATAAATAAAATCATAGGAGTGGAATCTTGCTGTGCCACGTGAATACCAGCACTGGCGTTAGTGGCCCCTGGGCCGCGGGTAACAAAACAGATACCGGGTGTGCCATGGAGTTTACCCCACGCTTCTGCCATCATCGCAGCGCCGCCTTCTTGGCGCGCACTAGTGGCTTCAATCGAGCTATCGTGCAGGGCATCGAGCACTTCTAAATAGCTTTCACCAGGCACACAAAAAAGTTGTTTTACACCATGGGCTTCAAGTGCGTCGACAACCAGTTCGCCACCAGTTTTAATACAAACGGTCATAACTATTCCTTTGTGCGTATCACAGGCGTTGTAGGGTTTTGTAGTAGGCCTCTACGGCAATTAAGCGGCAAGGGTCTTGATCTTGGAGCTGCAGGCCGTGAGCCGTTTCTTGGCTAATTAAAGCATGGCCGTGATCATCAAAAGAGACGGCTACAATACTGCTGCGGAAATTACTCAGTTCGGTGTTACTGATTAAAAACAACTGTGCATCGTCTGTGGGTTGGGTTATTTTTACCTGACAAATTTGGCTGTTCTTAACGGAACTCACATCTTTTAGTTGCGCTTCTACCGTCGGTCCGGCGTCAAAGATATCCACGTAACCAATATGCTGGAAACCCTCTTTTTCTAAGAGACGCAGAGCAGGACGAGTTTTCTCGTGCACATGGCTAATAACCGCTTGGGCCTCGGGGCTGAGTAGGTTGACATAAAGAGGGTACTTAGGCATGAGTTCAGCAATAAACACTTTGTTGCCTAAACCCACTAGGTAGTCGGCTTGCTTAAATTCCATAGAGAAAAAGTGCGTACCTAACCAGTGCCAAAAGGGAGAGTGACCGTTGGCGTCATTAACACCTCGCATTTCGGCAATGACCTTGCTGCCAAAGCGTTCGGCAAACTGAGCCATAAACAAAAACCGACTTTTTGACAAAAGGCGCCCATTGGTACCACAGCGGTGGGCCTCTTGTAAGAATAGGGTACACACCTCGGCGCAGCCCGTGTAATGGTTGCACAAGGTGAGCACTTCCATTTTATTGTGCACTTCTAAGGTCGGTGAAGCATGCACCACAGTCTGGCGGTGGTAATGGTAAAAAGGTGCGCGAGTGCCAACGCTAGCCTCCACCGCAGTGGTGCCAATCACCTCACCCGTTTGGGTATCTTCCAAAACGAATAAATAACCTTCGTCATAGGGCTGGGTAATTTGTTTGGCAAAAGAGGCCACAGAGCGGGCAATTTTTTCATTTAACACATCGCGATTAATAGGTAAGGAAGTAAACCCTACCCCAGAATCCACGGCAATTTGATACAAAGCGTCTTGGTCTTGTGGACCAATAGGGCGAACAACCAACATAGTGAGCTAGCCATCAGTAACGAATAAAGGTTCATTATACGGGCAGTTGGCTATTTAGTGGCAAGGTTTAATTTGCACATACGCGCCGTAAATCTTCGCAAACTTGTTTATGGCCTGCACAAGGCAAGTGATACAGGGCGCCTTGCTGAATAATGTAGTGATTGATCGCCTCAATTTCTGTTGGCCTGCCTGCTTGGCAGTCTTGTAACATAGACGACTTATTGAGGGCCGTTTGTTGCAACACGCGCAATGCTGTTTTAAGTAACCCTTGGGCCATTGGTTCTATGCCTACACGGGACATCACGTCTTGGGTTTCTATGCATAGCTGTTGCAGCCGAGGCCGGCCTTGGGGGTGGTTAATCAGTTCGCCGTTAGGGCATTGGTAAATGGCAGTGAGGGCATTAATGGCACTGTTAACGGCTAGTTTGTGCCACATGGGTGTGCGTATGTCGGTATGCCACGCAATATTCAGTGAGGGGAGTGGGTCTTTGCCGTCTGCACTAACATGGCTCATCTGCAGCAGGGTTTGCATGGCATCGGGTATTTCAGCTTCATGCAAATGGTCGCTAAAACTACCAATGAGGGTTTCACCCTTACCCGCACGCACCACATCAAAAGGACCTTTACGCCAAGCACCGTCAGTGCTGGTTGCACAGTAAATGTTAGCCTTTGGCAGGGCTCTTTGTAACGCTTGGGCGCTGCCCATGCCATTTTGTAACAAGATAATGTGGGCGTCATCTGCCAAGTGCTGACGCCATGGCAAGATGGCATCCACGGTGGCATAGGCTTTACAGCAAACTAACAGGTGTTGAATTTTTTCATAGGTGGGGCCAGTCGGGATAAAGGCCTCAGGTTGAATGCAAACCTGGTCTTCATCTTCCAACACCCTGATCCCACCTGCAGCTTGGTATTGCGCCAGTTGAGCCGCATCTTTTAATAGCAACGCCACGTTTAACCCCCGGCGGGTCAAGGCACTGGCCCAAAGGCTGCCAATGGCTCCGACACCACAAATGTGCCAAGGGTAGGATGAAAGACGAGTCATGGGTTACAATGCACCGATAAGATAAGTAGCGTATTTTAACAAAGGAATTTACTAATGCCATCATTTGATGTGGTTTCAGAACTCGACAGCCATGAAGTGTCTAATGCCTTAGATCAAGCTAACCGTGAAGTCATCACACGATACGACTTTAAAGGCACTAATGCGCGCTTTGAACAAGGTGAAGATCTGGTCACCATGCATGCTGACGTAGAGTTCCAACTGCAACAGATGTTACCTATATTACATGAAAAGCTCATTAAACGTGGTGTCGACATTCGTTGTTTAGAGGTTAAAGACCCAGAAACCACCAACATGAAAAGTCGTCAGGTGGTGTTGATGCGCACAGGTTTGGACAAAGAGCTTGCCAAGAAAGTGGTGAAGTTCTTAAAAGAGAAAAAACTCAAAGTGCAGAGCCAAGTTCAGGGTGAGCAGGTCAGGGTAACTGGCAAAAAACGTGACGATTTGCAAGAAGCGATTGCCAGCTTGCGTGAAGGTGAGTTTGATTTACCACTGCAGTTTAATAACTTCAGAGATTAATAGTGATGTTGAGTGCCCACAACCCAAACCTTGTTGTTAGATTGGAATTAAAAATTAATGTCTAAGCCCGTAAAGCTGTTGAGTTTGGTGGTTGTTTGCGCCTGTACCTTGTTGGCGATCAACTTTGGTATGCGCGCATCATTTGGTTTTTTTATGACCCCTATATCCAACGAATTTGGTTATGGGCGTGAGATTTTTGC
>CAWUTT010000058.1:0-5900 GCA_963925635.1 uncultured Pseudomonadales bacterium
TCGATGATGGGCAGTATGAAAACAGGCACATTTAGCCCAAGCGACTGGACTGATGTCGATGCGCCAGATATCAGCACCTACACCAAAAGTAAAACTCTTGCAGAAAAGGCAGCTTGGGATTTCATCAACGAGCAGTCGGACGATGCGCCAATGAAACTCACGGTCATCGCCCCGGGCGGCGTGTTTGGCCCACCATTGGGGCGCAATATCACAGGCCAATCCATGTCGATGCTGGTGCAAATGCTCGGTGGCAAAATGCCAATGGTGCCAAACACAGCATTCCCCATGGTGGATGTGCGCGACGTGGCGAAACTGCACGTGCAAGCCTTAGCTCTCCCCAAGACAGCAGGTAAACGGATCATCGCGGCAAGCTCAGAACCCCACGGCTTCCAAAGTGCCGCACAATTCCTCAAGGATGAAGGCTACAAAGGGCCAAGCACCCGCATTGCTCCTAATTTCTTACTCCGCTTGCTGGCCAACTTTGATCGCGAAGTCAAAGGCATGTTGGGGATTTTGGGGATGCAACTAGGTTCTGATAATTCGCAGACGCAAGATCTGTTTGACTGGACACCGATTCCCTTCAAACAATCTGTGCTAGAAACGGCTGCTGCCGTGAAAGCCATTCAAGATAAAACATAACGTCGCATCGTAAAACCTCTGAACTACGGGGTTATAACGTTGGGGCTGTCGAATAGCAACGATCCGGCAGCCCTACCCTATTATAGGTTTTCTTAATTTATCAACCCACGATCGGTGCGCACTCCACGCCACAATCGACACAGGAGTCGGCATGTCCAACATAAAACCCTCACTAAAACCCCTCACACTTGCAGCATTAGTGCTATTTACCAACTCAGCCTTTTCAGATGAGACTAACACTACCCAACAAGCTAACGTAGGCGTCACGATAGGTCTAACGGGTACCAATTTAGAAATATCTACACCACTCAATAATTATGTTTCAGTGCGTGGTGAAATGAATATTAATGGCAAGGTTGATAGAAAATTAACATTAGAGAACAACCGTTATGACATAACATTTAATCCAGATACAAAATCGTTATTGGTTGATGTTCATCCCTTCTCAGGTGCGTTTTATCTAACTGGGGGTTTAATCAGTCAAAATATTAACTTTGAACTCACGGGGAATAGGTCAACTTCGGCTTTTAACTTTAATGGAACCTCTTATGCTTACGCTAATGTGGCCAAATTTACCGGCAAGGCTGGCTTCAGTAATTCAACGGCACCTTATTTAGGTCTTGGTTGGTCAAACCGGAACCAGATTTCATCTGGGGTCGCTTTTTCTTTTGAAGCTGGCTTAATTGATGTTGGAACAGGGAGTGTAGATCTAGCTGTGGAATGTGGCAGTGGATTGAGCAGTTCCCAATGCTCGGCATTACAATCGGATGTAGCGGCTGAGATGAGTAAGGTCAATAGTGACCTTGACAGAAAGCTCTTTTATCCAGTGGTTAAATTAGGTATCAGTTATCGATTCTAAGATGCTTGTCTCAAGTGCGCCAAGAAGCGATAGGTAGCCCCCTGCACATTTAAAAAGTGAAACTCAAAAATAAAAAAGGCCATATAGTAATTGACTATACGGCCTTGATGCCACTAAATATTCTATATAAATCAATGACCTAAATTTCCACTATAAGCTCTGCAAGCCCCTTGCTTAGGTTAGGTTTATAAGCAACACTAGGCCATAGCTATGGCTTGAACAGCTCGTTTAGGGCGTTAAGGTGAACAGTCTTTATCGCTTTATATGCGATTCCTTCCCTAGCTCACATGTCGCATATTTACACACTGACTTACTTCATTTCTGACGATGCTGCCCAAAGATTGATACCCTGATCACCAGATAAATGGTCAATTTCTGCAAGTTCATCATCGGTAAAATCGAGATTCTCAATAACGCCCACACAATCCAAAACCTGCTCCGGCTTTGAGGCGCCAATAAGAGCCGTCGTCACTCGGCCACCTCGCAAAACCCAAGCTAAAGCCATTTGCGCTAACGTCTGGCCACGGCGAGCAGCAATTTCATTGAGTTGGTTAAGTGCTTTGATGAGTTCTGGCTGCATCTTGCCTCGATCAAGACTCTTACCTTGCACTGCGCGACTATCATTTGGCACACCATTTAAGTATTTTTTGGTGAGCATACCTTGAGCAAGGGGGGTAAATGCAATCGATCCAAGACCCAGATGTTCCAGGGTATCGAGAAGATGATCATCTTCAATCCAGCGATTAAACATGTTGTAACTGGGTTGATGGATGAGGCATGGGGTACCTAAATCTTTTAAGATTTTTACGGCTTCTTTGGTGCGCTGGCTATTATAACTAGAGAGTCCTACATACAAAGCCCGCCCTGATTTAACAATGTGATCCAGTGCCCCCATAGTTTCTTCGAGGGGGGTATTGGGATCGAAGCGATGTGAATAGAAAATGTCGACGTAATCCAACCCCAGTCTTTTTAATGACTGATCACAAGACGCAATCAAATACTTCCTGCTTCCCCATTCACCATAAGGCCCAGGCCACATGTCATAGCCGGCTTTTGAACTAATTATTAATTCGTCTCTAAACCCAGAAAAATCAGTTTTTAGTATCTCTCCAAATGCCTCTTCTGCACTGCCAGCAGGGGGCCCATAATTATTGGCAAGGTCAAAATGCGTGATGCCATTATCAAAAGCAGTCTGACATATTTCTCGTTTAATTTGGTGTGGAAAATCATGACCAAAATTATGCCATAAGCCTAATGAAACGACGGGTAGTTGTAATCCTGAACTCCCACAACGTCGGTAAACCATTTTGTCATAGCGATTTTGGCTTGGAGCATAACTCATCATTTGTTACCGTATTAATAAAATCTCTTCGTCATTAGATTACGAAGTTAAACCTCATTGTACAATACTTTATCCACTTAGTTTCTGGGACTTTTTTATATCTAAAGCATCCATTGCTTGAAAAATATTCGTGATTATCTGAGCCGTTTGCGCGGTGGGGGAGCTATGGTTGTTTAGCATACTTCTTAAACTCAGGGCCAAATAATTCACTCCATTTGTCTATGGCTCGGTCTACTTTATTTGTTTTCTCAAAATTTCGAGCACTTTTAGCTTTTAAATAGTCGGAGAAAGCTTGCTTTGATATGGTGTCTCGATCCTCTTTAGACAATGAATTGAGGTCGCCACGAAAACCTATAGGGTCGATACACTCAATTAAGACATTTTCGTGGATCGCCTGCAATGCCCCAGAAATATCCAAATCAGAAAACTCTGACAATGGACTGAACTTACTTTTACAATAGTTAAAAACCATGGCTTCTAGTAAGGAACTTGGGATTTTTGGGAGTAGCTGCTCTCGGCACCAGTATTTTAAACACCGAATCAAGTCAATCATGAAACCGCCGTGGTACTTATTTAATTTATCCAAGCGGGCGGCAATCTGATTGGGCTGTATAGGGTGCCAGTGGTTTTTACCATTAGGCACTAAATAAGAAACACCTCCATCATTCTCTGCCTTCGAAAAAAAACCAAGGCGGATATTGTAGATCCATAAATAACCTCTTTCACGCAATGTAACCCCACCGTTTGCATCAACGGTTACGTTCTTTGCATGTTTTAAAGTTTTTAAATGCTCAGCCAGATTTTCGTTCATGATGGCGGGACTGAGGTATTTTTGCTGATCACACATATTCACGAAACGACCAGATTTGTTGCCCGCTTTTACCTTATAACTATCACTATTATAATCTAATCCATCGTTCAACCAGCCCATGCATAAAACAACCTCTATACTTTTGATGGGGCTAATATGAGTATTCATGCCGTAATCACAAACCACAACCCAGTGATCAATATCCAATACAGGTATATCTTCAGCTGTCGCAGCCAGCTGGTGTATCTGGTCCATGGTTTGATATAGATGATGATGAACCCGCAGCAATTCACTATTATCACAATAAATTTCGTGTTTGAATAATTTACGAAATGCTTTATCTACATTAATAGCCAAAGCTAATCCTCATACTTTCGTTTTTGAAGGGTGGTAATCCTGACTTTAAATAATAATTATTTTACTTTTTTAGCCTTCTTGTGCCACTTCTCTTGGCATAAGCCTTAGAACGTCCTGTTCACACTAAGGCTGGTTGAGGAGAGGCGTTCCACGGCACCCGTAACAGACATGCCGCCTGCGGCTGCGTAGTCGAAGCCAATGGAAGCTGTTCGATAGGTGTCGCCAGTGGCGCTGTCGGTATAAGAACCCGCAGTGCTATTGTTGGTGTAGCCTGCTGTCTTACCACTGCGCAAAGAACTGCGTTGAGCACCAAGGCTTGCAAAGGTGGTGAGGGCGTCTGTGTGATACTCAAGCCCAGTGGTAATACCACCGGTGGTTTGCGTCATGGTACGAGAATCCCAAGCAAAGTAGATGCATGTCCATATTTCGCCATTAACATTAACGCTTCTTTTTCGTCTTCACTTACCGCAGATGTATCATATGCTTCAAAACGAAACTAGCATCATTGACCAAATGTTTTTGATTTGGCGGGGCCTTTGATAGTTCTGTGCATTCGACTAGAATTCCTTGTCTCTTTACTTGGTACTTTTCCCCGTAGATCGTCGTCATCTTGAAATTCTGATCTGTTTTCATTGAAGTCCCGAGGATGCCTATGGGGTTTTGCCCACTCGTGCCAAATGTTGGGTCATAAATTTGGACTGTCGTTGTGTCCTTTACGCGCCAATGATTGTCAAACTCCCATCCTTTAGCGACCAGACTGTTGATTTCTGGTTGGCATCCCAACGCCAGTTTGTCGTTGGCCGGCACGAAGTACCCGTACCCATGCTCGCCCCCCTTAAAATAAAGGGCTTGCAGGTTGTCAATCCCCATATCCTTGGCGAGTTGTATAAAAATTCGCGCTGCCGATTCGCAATTCATCCGAGTTCCGGGCGGGGGTGGCATTTGCGTTTTTCCATACACACCTCCTTTGGTTTTATCGTAGATATAGCGGGAATCCTGCAACAACACTAATATTTGATTCAGTTTCTTCTTACGCTCTACTGGGGTCATAATAATGCTCTTTTACCGATGCATGTCCATATTTCGCCCCCAGTTTGGGGGTATTGTGGTTTTAGTCATGCTTTAAGAGTTTAATAAATATAGTACGACTTACATAAGGCTAATCAACTTTTAGCCTAGTTTTGCCACCCAAAGTCTCTTCACTCCAAACAGGCTCCATAGTCTCTTTAGCTCATCACATCAGCCTATTTTGCAAGTCCAACATCAGCTTTCTAACTACGGCTATTCAGGGGAACTTTAGAACGTTGTTTGGCAATTTGATTCATGATCATATGACGTTCATTGGGATCTGTTTTATCTGCTAAAACAAGACCTAGTGAACTTAGAGTTACTTCTGGACGGTTGTCCATGAATCTAACATCAGTTTTATCCTTATTTATCACTCTACTTCTTTTATTTTGCATTAACATATCTCTTTACAGTTAAGATTATCTGCTTAGTTGAAGAAGGGTTGTAATTCCGACTTTAAATAAAACTAATTTTACTTTTTTAGCCTTCTCGTGCCACTTCTCTTGGCATAAACCTTAAAACGTCTTGTTCACACTAAGGCTGGTTGAGTTACCACTCACACCACTGGTTGAGGAGAGGCGTTCCACGGCACCCGTAACCGACATGCCGCCTGCGGCAGCGTAGTCGAAGCCAATGGAAGCTGTTCGATAAGTGTCGCCCGTGGCGCTGTCGGTATAAGAACCCGCAGTGCCATTGTTGGTGTAACCTGCTGTCTTACCACTGCGCAAAGAACTGCGTTGAGCACCAAGGCTTGCAAAGGTGGTGAGGGCGTCTGTGTGATACTCAAGCCCAGTGGTAATACCACCGGTGGTTTGCGTCATGGT
>CAWUTT010000059.1:0-86645 GCA_963925635.1 uncultured Pseudomonadales bacterium
CACACACGGTGGTTCAGCCACAGCGACTGGGGAAGTAGCGCCTAATTACAGTTTTACTAACATAGGCTTTCGGACTAATGTCAGTGATAACTTTGCCATTGGCATTATTCAAGAGAAGCCTTTTGGAGCTAATGTTGACTATACGGCAGGTGCGGCTAGTACGACCTACGTTGGCCTAAAGGCTGAGGTGGATTCTAGTTCAACCACCTTACTCACCAGTTATGACATGGACAACGTGACCGTTTATGGTGGCTTGAAAAACCAGTCTTTAAGTGCTTCGGCCACAAACCCTCTTGTCTCAGGTTACATGATTACATCCACGGCGGATTCGAGCTTAGGGTATGGTTTGGGTGCTGCCATTGAAAATCCAGAAACGGCTATGCGCATCGCTTTGACTTATCATTCGAAGATCAACCACGACATCGCGATTGTGGAAAATCATGCCACCATTAGCGCGACGGCATCAACGCTCAAGGTTACCGCCCCCGAATCGTTTAATTTAGATTTTCAAACAGGCATAGCAGCAAATACGTTATTGTTTGGCACCATTAGGCAGGCTAAATGGACGCAGATGTCACTTTGCCCTGCACAATACAAGGCAGCTGCGGGTGTTTGCTTAAAAGAATTTAAAAACAACGTCACCAGTTACACCCTTGGAGTGGGCCGTAAGTTCTCAGATCACTGGTCGGGCGCATTTACCTATGGCAGAGAAGCTTCTAACGACGATAAGGTTAGTGCACTGGCTCCCACCAGCGGTTACAACAAGATGGGCTTGGGTGTCACTTACACCGGTGAACAGGCCGTTGTGACCTTAGGCATGCAAAAGATCAACAATGGTAACGTTGCTAAAACTTCAGCGGTTGCATTTGATATGAGTAACAACACGACTCTTGTGACTGCATTAAAAATTGGTTTCAAGTTCTAAGCTAAGTTCCCGTTAGCACGGCCAACAAAAGCCCAGTCTTGGTCAATTACCCAGCTGGGCTTTTTTGTGCCCGTAATTTGTTATCGTGGTCAGCTAAGTTAGTTAGGTTAATATTAATGTGAACTCACCCACTGTTCTAAACTCAAACCCAGTTGCGCCAGCACTTTTGGAGGTGATTTATAAAGACGCAGAGTTAGTGGCCATTAATAAACCCAGTGGTCTATTAGTGCACCGCAGCCCCATTGATAAGCACGAGACCCGTTTTGCTGTGCAAGAACTGCGCAACCAATTGGGTCAACATGTTTACCCTTTGCATCGCTTAGACAAACCCACTTCTGGGGTATTGGTGTTTGCATTGTCACGGGAGGCGGCTAGTTTTTATGGGCAGCAGTTTCAAGGGCATCAAATTAAAAAGACCTATTTAGCACTGGTGCGGGGTTATGGCCCTGCAGCCATGACCATTGATCATGAGTTAAGGGACGAAGCTGACGATTATGCGGGTATTAACACCGTGGGCGAGCCCAAACAGGCGCTCACCCGCGTAAAGTGTTTAAAGCAGTTCGAAATACCATTGTTAGTCGACCGTTATGCCACAACGCGTTTATCGTGAATGCAGTGTGAGCCAGTAACAGGGCGCAAACATCAGCTTAGGCGCCATTTAAAGCACATAGGGCATCCGATTGTAGGCGATTCTCGTCATGGCAAGGGCGTGTTAAATCGTGCTTGTGAGGGCTATTTTGGCGCTGGGCGCTTGTGGTTGGCCTGTACCCAAATGGTACTTATTAGAAGAGATGGCAGCCTATTGGTGATTGATGCACCATTAGCCAAAGATTTTGCTCAGGTGTTAAAGCAAATGAGTGACGAATAGCAAGGATTGGCGCCTAGCAGTTTTCAGTTCACTACTAAGCGCTATCTCTGGTCTAAACCAAGGTCTAAATCAAGGTCTAAACCAAGGTCTAAACCAAGGTCTAAACCAAGGTCTAAACCAAGGTCTAAACCAAGGCCTACACCGAGTGCAGGCGTGTCTCTTCAGGAATAATGCCTCTCGGCATAAACCGCATCGTTAACAACAACACCAAGCCCATGATGAATAAACGTAAGTGCGGAGCACTTTTGAGTAAATGTGCACGTAGATCATTGGTTTGGTCCATGCCAGCAGTGACTAAGTGCATAAAGGCGATAGATAAAGGTTCGGCTTCGATCCACATGAACCAGATGAAGAAGCCACCAAACACGGCGCCTAAGTTGTTGCCACTCCCACCAATAATGACCATCAGCCACACCAAAAAGGTAAAGCGCAATGGTTGGTAGGCTGTTGGCGTAAACTGGCCATCTAAAGTCACCAGCATGGCGCCAGCAATACCCACTACCGCACTCCCTAAAACAAACACCTGTAAGTGCTGTCGTACCACGTTCTTACCCATGGCATTGGCGGCTTCTTCGTTGTCGCGAATGGCGCGCATCATACGCCCCCATGGCGAATTTAAGGCTTTCATGCTGAGCAGTAACACCACCACCAGTACCACAGTAAATAGGCCGGTATAGCACAGTTTAACGAAGATGCTGGAGCTTTCAATCACTAGCTGATGCAGGACGTCCGCTCGTTGTGAGTCTGCTAATGCGGATAAACGGCCACTGAATAAGGACTGCACCATGTCTACAAACCAGGGTGTTGTTTGTAGGTCTAGCTCAAATGGCACAGGTCGATCTATGCCCGCTACATTTTTAACACCACGGGCGAGCCAGTCTTCGTTTTTCAACACGGCAATGATGATTTCAGAAATGCCCAAGGTGGCAATAGCCAGGTAATCTGAACGCAAGCCTAGGGTGATTTTGCCCACTACCCAAGCCACGCCAGCAGCCATAATGCCACCTAACACCCAAGAAAAAATCACGGGCATACCCATGCCACCGAGAAAACCAGAGGTGGCAGGGTCAACACTTTCAATGGCTGATACGGCGGGCCCATAAAAGTGGTTAATGACAAAATAGGCACCAACATACAAGCCGGTTAGGGTCAGTTGGCGCTGCCAACTGGCGGCCATATTACGGTACACCAGAATGGATAAAATAATGGTAATGACTACAAGGATGAAGCTGACAGCCATGCCTTGGCCGCCTACAGACCAAGCTTCTAAGACTGGCGCTTCAGACACTAACACAGCGGCTAAGCCGCCCAGTGCAGTAAAACCCATGACCCCTAGATTAAGCAGGCCTGCATAACCCCATTGAATATTCACCCCCAACGACATGACAGCAGAAATAAGGCACAAATTTAAAATGGCCAAAGCAAAAGGCCAAGATTGGCCCATGCCAACACCCACAAGTAATAACGCCATCACCGCAAACGCTAAAGGTGCACGATTTTGTTGATTAAATAGTGCTTTCATTAGATTGATTGCCCTTTAAAGATGCCCGTTGGTCGAATGAGTAGTACCACCACTAGAATGATAAAAGATACGGCAAACTTATAATCGGTCGATAAGAACTGCATCAGCCCTGAAGGTTCCAGAGATTCTGGCATGAGGTAAATAAAGAATTTTTTATAAGCGTAAGTCACCATCACCTCTGAAAAAGCGATGACGAAACCGCCCACGACTGCACCAATAGGGCTACCTATACCCCCCACAATAGCGGCTGCAAACATGGGTAGCAACAGCATAAAATAGGTAAAGGGTTTAAAGCTCTTATCCAAGCCGTACAAAGTGCCAGCGGTGGTGGCTAACGCCGCCACACTAATCCAGGTGATAAACACGACCCTGTCTGGGTTGATGCCTGACAGCAAGGCTAAATCTTTATTGTCAGAAAATGCACGCATGGCCTTGCCAGTGCGGGTTTTTTGCAAAAAGTAAAACAAAGCAGCGACGCATATAATGGTCACTGTTAGGGTGAGCACTTGGGTAGATTTAAGAGCCAAACCTTCGCTTAAACCAGTGAATTCTTTAAATTCACGCGCTCGAAATATAAACTTAGTACCGTCCATAAAACGTTGGTCACCGGGGCCAATGATAAACCTTACAATGGCATTGGTCATGAACATGACGCCTGTAGACACGATGACAAAAATCACCGGCGCACTATTTTTGGTGCGATAAAACTTATACACGGTTTTATCAAACACTAAGGTTAGAGCGATGGCCCCCAAAATACCAAAGGGCAGGGCCAAAAGAGCTGTGGGCAGTACCCCAAAGCTAATCCCTAACGATTGAAAACCCCAAGTGACTAAGATCACCACCATGGTGCCAAAGGCCATAGTGTCGCCGTGGGCAAAATTTGAAAAGCGTAAGATGCTATACACTAAGGTGACGCCTAAGGCGCCAAGCGCCAGTTGAGCCCCGTAAGACACGGCGGGCACCAATACAAAGTTAGAGAACAACACGAAGGCATTTAAAATATCGGTAAATTCTGGCATGGGTTAGCCTCCCAAAAAGGTGCGGCGCACCACAGGATCAGCCAGTAGTTCATCACCACTGCCCGTGTGTTTGTTAGTGCCGGTCACTAAAACATAACCTTTGTCGGCAATGTTTAAAGCTTGGGCTGCGTTTTGTTCAACCATTAACACGGCAATACCTTGTTGTTTGACCTCTAAAATACGGTCAAATAATTCGTCCATAACGATGGGAGACACCCCAGCAGTAGGCTCATCTAGCATGAGTACACTGGGTTGCGTCATCATGGCGCGGCCTACAGCCACTTGTTGACGTTGACCACCCGAAAGTTCACCGGCGTTTTGACGGCGCTTTTGCTTTAGGATGGGGAACAGATCGTACACTTGCTCCATGGTGCTGGTGTAATCGTCAGTGCGCAAAAAGGCGCCCATTTCAAGATTTTCTTCTACGGTCATGCCGGCAAACACATTATGGGTTTGTGGCACAAAAGCAATGCCTTCACCCACCCGATCCTGAGGTGACATGTGAGTGATGTCCTTACCCCCAAGGGTGACGCTACCTTGACGCAGGTTGAGCATACCCAATAAGGCTTTCATGGCAGTGGATTTGCCAGCCCCATTGGGACCCACAATGACCGCAACTTCGCCCTTATCTACAGAAAAAGAGCACCCATTAAGAATGTCTGCACCGCCATAGCCACCCCATAATTGATCTGCCACTAGATAGCTCATACCTTGGCCTCCGGTTTGTTTTTTAAACCTGTGCCAAGGTAGGCTTCTATGACTGCCTCATTGGCAATCACCTCTTTAGCCGTTCCCTGGGCGAGAACGGCACCTTCAGCCATCACGATAACTGGATCACACAAGCGACCAATAAAATCCATATCGTGCTCAATCATACAAAAGGTGTAGCCTTTTTCTTGATTCAAACGCACGATGGCCTCGCCAATTTCTCGCAAGAGGGAGCGGTTTACACCAGCGCCTACCTCGTCTAGCAAAACTACCTTAGCGTCGACCATCATGGTGCGACCGAGTTCTAATAGCTTTTTCTGGCCACCAGAGAGGTTGCCCGCTAATTCTTGCGCTATGTGGCCTAAGTTGAGGAAGTCGATCACTTCCATGGCTTTATCGCGCACCTTGATTTCTTGTTGACGCACTAGTGATGGACGAAACCAAGCATCCATAAGGTTTTCACCAGCTTGTTGAGATGGCACCATCATGAGGTTTTCTAACACCGTTAAAGTGCCGAATTCATGGGAAATTTGGAATGTGCGCAGCAAACCCTTATGGAATAATTCATAGGGAGGTACGCCAGTGACATCTTCACCATCTAGGTAAATGTGGCCTGAAGTCGGGCTTAGGTTGCCAGCAATCATATTGAATAATGTGGTTTTACCGGCTCCATTAGGGCCGATAAGTCCAGTGATGGAGCCTTTGGCGATTTCGATGGAGGCATTGTTTACAGCGTGTACACCGCCAAAACGCTTACTCACTGAGTCGACTTTGATCATGGGTGATCCTGTTGTCTTTATTTTTTTCAAATTTGGTTAAACTAATGCAACCAAGCTTGATATTTTTTAGTTATAGGTGACAAGACCCTTGGTGCATGACGCACGCGCAGATCGGCTTTTCACGCCGCAATTATACGGACTAACGGGGGGCAGGAAAAGCTGAGGCGGCTGATAAAAGCATGCAATGACAAGAATACGATACTCAGGGTCGTTCTAAGTATATTTTGCGGCACTATTGCCGGTTGTTTAGTCACTGTATATTGCTGATAATAGGCGCCATGGTTTGTGTATCACCCAAATTATGCATTTGCACTCACACAATTACGGCTAAATTTTTCTTAGGTTAGACCACTATGAACACAGAACAACCGCGCAATCCGCTTCACGGCGTTACACTAGAGCAAATCATCACCGACCTAGTGGATACCTTTGGCTGGGAGGTGCTGGCACAACAGGTTAATGTAAACTGTTTTAGGGATAATCCGAGTGTTAAGTCTAGCCTTAAATTTTTACGCAAAACTCAGTGGGCCAGGGATAAAGTTGAATCTTTGTATGTGTATGCGATTGTGCGGGGTAAACCCCTCAAACCCCAAGCCGAATATCAAGCTCAAGCACGGCCAGCAGCAAAACCCAAATCTACCGCCACCAATAGCGATATTTGGAAAACCTCTCGCTAAGCTTCCTGACTCAGCGTTTGGCCAGTTTGTATGCAGTGGCTAAGTAAGCGAGTGATGTCACTGGTTTGGGTGTCACTATTACCCAATATCAGACGAATACCCGTTTTACCTTGGTATTTAGCATAGTCTACAAAAGCACCACCTTCAGCTTGCATTTTTTTGCATATAGCTATGTTCAATTGGCGCAGTTGGGCTTCATCCAAGAAAGCCGAGGGGCGGAATTGAAACAGTACGTTAAGGTATGGGGCCGGGCCGATCATGTGCAAATGGTTAGAGGCTCCAATGGCCTCAACGCAGCCTTGTTTGATGACTTGTAACTGATCTACCTTGTCTGCAAAGCCATTGTTACCTAGGGCTTTCCAACTCAACCAAACTTTTAAGGCATCCGCGCGGCGTCCACACTGAATGGATTTTTGACCTAAGTTGTGCACTGAGTTTTCATCTGCGTGGAATAAGTAATCGGCGCCACCACCACCGCAGGTATCAGTTAAAATACCTTGGTGGCGAGTTAAAATTACGGCAGCTGTAATAGGCACGTTCATCAGTTTATGGGCATCCCAGGCAAATGAATCAGCCAATTCACAGCCTTTTAGTAGCTGTTTGTGCGCTTGCGAAAACAGTACGGGAGCGCCCCAAGCGCCGTCAATATGCAACCATAGATTATATTGATCGGCAATAGTGCGGCACTCTGGTACTGGATCAAATGCCCCCAAAACAGTGGTTCCAGCGGTGAGTCCGATAAAAAATGGTTTATGGCCTTGCTCAATACTGTGTTCTATCGCTTGCTTGAGCGCCACAGGGCATAGTCGTCCTTCATCGTCCGATGCCACCGCAATTAAATTGTCAGTACCAATGCCCAGTACATTGGCAGCTTTTTGAGCTGAATAGTGTGCCTGATCTGATACAAAAGCCACCAATGCTTGGGGCCCAAAGCCCTTAGTTTTAAGCTCTGGGCAGGCTTGGTGGCGGGCCATCATCATGGCAATAAGGTTGGCTTGGCTGCCGCCAGAAACCATGACACCATCCCCGGTAGTTGAGGCGTTGGTAAAACCCACTAAACGATTCCATTGGTTAATGAGTTCCTGTTCCATCAAAGTAGCGACGGGGCTCATTTGATAGGTATGCATGTTAGCGTTGCTAAGGCTAGTAACCCAGTCACCTAATAGGGCAGGATTATTGCGCCCAGAATAGAGCAGTTTAAAAAAATCGACTTGGGCACTGTCGGGTTGATAGTTTAAGTAGTGGCCAGCCGCCTGTTTTAACTCGGCTAACTCTGCGCCTTCTGCGCCGAGGCTAAAATCAACAATCTTTTTAAGTTCTTCGGCGTTAATCGGTTCACTTACAGGGCGGTCTTGAAGGAAATATTGTGAGGCCAGTTGTTGAAATGTTTCTAAGTATTGTAGCACTGTGTGTCCTTTATAAAGGCAAATTTGATTGTAGATTTAGGGTGTTTGTGTTATTTTTCGCCCACTCCACCAGCACCCATATTTAGGCTTTCTCAATGGCTTCATCACTGACTTCAACTGATAAAATGGCACTTCCTAGCTTTGAAAAACACGGCAAAGTGTCAGTCTGGTGTTCCACCATTAGCTATGAAACCATTCCAGATAGTTACTTTGAAGAAGATGATCAGGGGCTAGATACGTGGGCTCGAAATTTTAACATTAATGAATACGACCATGAAAACATGGAAACTAATGGTGTGGCAAGTGGTACGGCCCTAGTTAAAAGTATTATTGAAGATTGTTCTTACTCTAGTGCCTACGGCGAAGGGGTTATCCACAAGATTGGTAAGATGGGCCACCAGCAAGTGAGCTGGATAATTTTGCTATTTGATTTTGAATATCGCAATAAAATCACCAAAATTCACGAAGACCAATATGTGCAATACGTGGGTTCTTTTGTGTACGACATGGATGCCATCAGTTTGGCTGAACAAGATCAGCTCATCGCTGCGCGTGCAGAAAAACTGCGATTAGAGGCGCAGCTGCTTCTGGATGCGGCGGCTCTGGCAGACGCAGAACTAAACCCCGAGTTGGCGGCAGCACCATCAACCGTTCCAGTGGCTACTTTGGCACCTAAGCCAGTCCCAGCCCCAGCATCTGCAGTTGAACAAGGGGTTAAAATCCCCGTGCCTAAAGGCCATAACCCATGGTTAAAAAGCTAAGGTAATTGTTGTTTTTAGAGGCTTGCTTGATGCTTCTTGTGAGCCAATAAATACACATACTCCAGCAGTATTGTGGCCCCTGCTAAGGCGGTAATGTCGGCATGATCGTAAGCAGGGTTGACTTCCACTAGGTCAAAACCAACGATGTTAACGTCTTTTAAACCCCGAATTATTTTCAAGGCCTTATCGGTGGTTAATCCACCCACTACTGGAGTGCCGGTGCCAGGTGCATAAGCTGGGTCTAAGCAGTCGATATCAAAAGATAAATAAACCGGTAGATCGCCTACCCTTCGAATAATTGATGTCACAATGTCAGCGGCGCTCATGTCGTTAGCTTGAGCTGCATCAATGACTTTAAATTCATGGTCTTCGGGTCTGTATTCGGTGCGAATACCCACTTGTATCGAATGCTCAGGATCGATTAAGCCTTGCTTTGGAGCATGGTAAAACATACTTCCATGGTCAATTTCCGTATCGTTAGGGTAGGTGTCTGTATGCGCATCAAAATGCACTAAAGCCATCTTGCCATAGTGTTTTGCGTGAGCACGAAGTAACGGCAAGGTCACATAATGGTCACCACCAATACACAACATATGCGTGCCCGCCGCAATAAGGTGATCGGCGTGTTGCTCTATTTCACGATTTAGATCTTGTGGATTCCCAGGAATAAAGTCCAAATCGCCGTAATCTGCCAGCTTAAGGTATTTAAAGGCATCAAACCCCCAAGGCCAGCGCCTGCCTTCCCAGCCCACGTTACTGCTTGCCTGCCTGACCGCATTGGGGCCAGAGCGCGTGCCTGCTCGGCCAGTCGTGGCCAAGTCAAAGGGCAAGCCTACGATAGCCGCATCAAAGCCTTGGCTCATGTCTCGGGTTAGAGGCCGTGCCAAAAAGCTAAATTGGTTAGCGTACATAGAAATAATGGTGGAGTCGCCGATCAGCTTGTTCTTGGCCATTTACCTTAGTCTCTGTTTTGGTGTGTTCAGAATAATGCACAATATGGCTAATCTAGTTACATATTGCAAGATTTTGATGCGATAGCAAACTATGCAGTCCACTTCTTTTTTAAAACTAGTCCATGGAAGTTGCATTATTATGTTTAAAACTCTCTCCTAGTGGTGCTGGATTCAAAGCGCTGTTAAGTGAACGGCAACATATCACTATCGGCAGTGCTTGTGTGATGAGACCAACAGGCACCAAGAGTTATCTAAAGCAGTGGCCTCCATGACCGCCCCTTAGTGTTAACGATTAAAGTTAACTTAATGCCTTGTTTGTTAAATTTTTGGGCATGGGGTCTAGCTTGTTGCGGCCAGTGTCAGTGATGCCAGCCACGCAAAATACAAAACGGCTCCAAATATTAAATGTATTGATATATTAATAGCTCTAACGGTGCTTGGGCTCTCTGCCCGTTTCGCAAACAAGCCAAGGCCTAAAGCAGGTTGTAAAACTAGCCATGGAGCGATGAGGGTGAACACCCCATAACTGATGGCAGATATGAGTGAGGGTTGGTCTTTAAGCACATAAAAAACCAATATTAAATAACAGTATGCATAACCAATTCCAACTGCATAATGAGCTAACCAGCCTATTAAGTGTTCGTATTTAATTGGCTTTGAACTACCGATAGGCCGGTGCATAAATTGACCCCTTGGCAGGTAGGCAAACCACCGACCCACCATGCCCCAGTTGGTCGTGGGGAGATTAAATGCTGTGCGCAGAATAACAGCCCACATATCAATTGCTAAAGTGGCAGCGACACCAATAACAATCGCTTGCGTGATGAATTGCATTATTTTTTATTCCCTGCTGAGGTATGGTGATGGTTAATCTTGTTATCGTGCCCATCATGCCACAGGAAAAATGTATAAGTATAAATATAATCAATGATCTAATTTAATTTATTAATTTTACTAATGTGACGATAAAAACTAGAATGCTGTCCTTGTTTGGTGCCTCTAGTTGACTTTCTAGCAGGCTAATATATTTGTCTATAGGTAAATACCATGAACCCACAAAACATGCCTCGTACTATCGAAATTCCTAACGGCCAAAAAGTGGTTGCCACTTTTTCTAAGCAAGAGCTGAGTAATCGTCTTGCTAAACTACGTGCCCACATGGCGAGCGCCAATGTGGACGCTGTGGTTTTAACCTCATATCACAATATCAACTACTTCTCAGATTTTGTGTATTGTCGTTTTGGTCGCGATTATGGTTTGGTAGTCACGCAAGATAACTACACCACAGTCACAGCCAATATTGATGGTGGCCAGCCTTTCCGTCGTAACCAGTTGGGTGACAACGTGGTTTACACCGATTGGCAAAAAGGTAACTTTTTTGTTGCGCTGCAAAACCTCATTAAGCCGGGCAGTCGCATAGGCGTAGAATACGATCACATGCCCTTAGCAACTATGGACATTGTGAAGTCTAGTTTTCCAACCTCGGAGTTTACCGATATTGGTGTACCCACCATGCAAATGCGCATGATTAAGTCGGCTGAAGAAATTGCAGTCATTAAACACGGCTCACGTATTGGTGACATTGGCGGTGCAGCTATTCGTGACGCTATTGCCGTAGGTGTGCCAGAGTACGAGGTGGCCTTGGCAGGCACGCAAGCTATGATTCGAGAAATCGCTAAGACCTTCCCAGACGGTGAGTTGATGGACACTTGGGTATGGTTTCAGTCGGGTATGAATACTGATGGAGCGCATAACCCGGTGACTAGCCGCAAAATTGAAGCGGGCGACATTTTAAGTCTTAACTGTTTTCCTATGATTGCGGGTTACTACACGGCACTGGAACGCACTTTGTTCTCAGAGCATGCCAGTGATCGACATTTAGAATTATGGGAAATTAACTGTAAGGTTCACCGCCGTGGTCTAGAATTGGTCAAGCCTGGTGTAAAGTGCAGCGATGTGGCGCACGAGCTTAACGAAATCTTCGCTGAGCACGATATATTGCAGCACCGCACCTTTGGTTATGGTCACTCGTTTGGAACCTTAAGTCACTATTATGGCCGTGAAGCAGGTCTTGAGTTCCGTGAAGACGTAGACACAGTATTAGAACCTGGCATGGTGGTGTCTATTGAACCCATGATTATGTTGCCAGAGGGCATGGCTGGCGCGGGAGGTTACCGTGAGCATGACATTTTAGTGGTGGGTGAAGTCGGCGCGGAGAACATCACTAAATTCCCCTTTGGCCCAGAGCACAATATCGTTAAAGGCTAGCTTTATTAAGGGTTAAGGTTAATAAAGCTTAGACCCATTCAAGGTGCATGCGGGTATGCACACCGTTAGTCTAGATGTGCCTAGTAATAGGTTGTTAATGAAAAAAAGTCAGTGCTTGTTGAACCAGTACTGGCTTTTTTATGGGTGCCAATCACTCACAGTAATACGGGGCCTACTAGAGTCTTTTTTCTAACATGGCCACACTGATCATTTTTCCAAATTTGCTGCCCACTTCATCAAGTATAGCCACTTGTTTAAAACCCAGTTGTTGGTGTAACCCCATAGAAATATTATTGGGCAGGGCAATGACTGCATATAAACGGTGGATGCCAAACTCAGCTAGATTAGCTAATAGTTTGTTGTAAAGGGCTTTGCCTAGACCTTTACCTAGACCTTCCTCTAGACCGGTACTATTACCCACGTCTTTAATTGGTAATTGATGATGGCCATAAATAGTCACTTCTGCAGAGCTGTTATAGGCGGCTTTGGCACGGAATTGGCCTGTGTAAGCAAAGGCCTGTACTTTGCCATCTACTTCAGCAACCCATAATTGGTAACCTTTTCCATCAAACTTTGAAAACCAGTCCAGCCGCTTTGTCATCGACCATGGCTCTATGTCAAAAGTCACATGAGTATGGCAAACATAGTGATTATAAATACTGTTGATGACATCCAAATCACCTAGTAAACCAGGCCTAACTAAAATATCATTCATTAAAACACCTTTCTTACCGACGCAGTTTTTGCTACTAAAGCTTTGGCTGCGGCACCATGTTGTTGTAACAATGGGCTCACATCTAAGCCTTCAATCAATCCCTTTTTAACTCGCCATCGTCCAGCCACCATCACGTGCTCAGCTTGGTGGGCACCGCACAGTAGGAGTGCAGCTAATGGGTCGTGACTGCCGCTAAAGCGCATTTCATCAAGTTTGAAAAGGGCAATATCGGCCTGTTTACCAACGACTAAAGACCCAATGTCGGAACGGCCTAACATCTTGGCGCTGCCCTCAGTAGCCCAGCGATAGGCATCAAAGTGACTCACCTGAGCACCGTATTTTAAGCGTTGCAAATATAACGCTTGGCGCACTTCTTGGATCATATTCGAGCCGTCGTTAGATGCTGATCCATCCACACCTAAACCCACAGGGCAGCCCGCGGCTTCTAATTCTTGCACGGGTGCTATACCAGAGGCGAGCATCATATTTGAAGTAGGGCAGTGACAGATGCCCGTACCCGCAGCACCTAAACGCTGAATTTCATCGGCGTTAAAATGAATGCCATGGGCGAGCCATGTTTGTGGACCAAGCCAGCCTACACTGTCAAGGTAATCAACAGTGCGTAACCCAAAACGCTGAACACAAAAGTTCTCTTCATCAATGGTTTCTGCCAAATGGGTGTGCAGCATCACTTTATGTTCCGCAGCCAATGTGGCTGAATGACGCATCAGTTCTGGGGTCACTGAAAAAGGCGAACAAGGGGCTAAAGCCACTTGCATCATGCTGCCTTCTGCGGCGTTGTGATAACGCTTAATGACCCGTTCACTATCAGCTAATATGATGTCTTCTTGCTGCACCGTGTTTTGGGGCGGCAGGCCACCGTCATCGGTGCCTAAACTCATAGAACCGCGGGTCATAGTCATGCGCATACCCATGCTGGCTGACGCTTCAGCTTGAATGTCCATGGCCTCTGTAAGTGCTTCAGGAAACAAGTAGTGGTGGTCGGCGGCGCTCGTACAACCTGACAACAATAGTTCTGCTAAGGCTAAGCGAGTAGCTTGGTAGAGCATGTCTGGCTCTAGCCCCGCCCATACTGGGTAAAGGCTTTGCAGCCAACCAAATAAAGGCTTGTTGAGGGCTTGGGGTAATGCTCGAGTGAGGGTTTGGTAAAAATGATGATGGCCATTGATTAATCCTGGCAGTATGACTAGATCACTGCACTCCATGACTTCACCATAGGCATGGGTTGGTTGCTGCCCTAGGGGTACTAATTCAATGATTTTCTGGCCTTCAATAACTAAACCGCCTTGGGCATTGTTAGCCAAAATGGCTAAGGGGTTTTTAAGCCAAATAATATGCGGCGATGATGTATTTAATGCCATGGTTAATAATCCAATTATTTTTGACTGTGTAAAATCATATCGGCCGCTTTCTCAGCGATCATGATGGTGGGGGAGTTGGTGTTGCCTGATGTGATGGTTGGCATAATCGATGCATCGACAACACGTAAACCACTCACCCCATTCACTCGTAATTCTATATCCACTACGGCTTTATCGTCTGCTCCCATGCGACAGGTTCCCACCGGGTGAAATATAGTGGTGCCTATTTCACCTGCTACTTTAGCCAACTCAGCATCAGATTGATAAGCTTTGCCTGGTTTTATTTCAGTGGGACTGTAATTGTCCATGACTGACTGTTGGGCTATCTTGCGTGCCAATCTAATGGCATTTGCGGCCACCAGTTGGTCAGATTCAGTGCTGAGGTAGTTGGGGTCAATAATGGGGTGTGCCAGTGGATCGGCAGACACAATGTGGCTAGATCCGCGGCTTTGTGGGCGCACTGGAACAATGCTTGCAGTGAACGCAGGGAAGGGGTGCAATGGGTCGCCAAATTTCTCTAATGACAAGGGCTGCACATGGAACTCTAGGTCGGCAGTTTCAACTTCGGGGCTGGATTTGGCAAAAATTCCGAGTTGGCTGGGTGCCATTGACATAGGACCCTTACGGGTTAGTAAATATTCAAGTCCTATGCCCATTCGTCCTAAAAAACTCCCCGCACGTTGGTTAAGGGTAGTTACATTTTCAACGCGAAATACCACTCGCAACTGTAGGTGATCTTGCAGGTTCTCGCCTACCTCATCTGACTGATGAAGCACTTCAATACCCGCTTTTTGTAAGTGAATGGGGTTGCCTATACCTGATAACTCAAGCAACTGTGGTGAGCCAATAGATCCTGCAGCAAGAATCACTTCGCCATTAGTATGGTAGCGGATTGACGTGCCTTTTAGTTTAACTTCCACACCACAGGCTCGTTTACCATCAAATAATACGCGCTGCACTTGCGCTTGGGTGATGACTGTTAAATTGTTACGTTTCATAACGGGTCGCAAGAAACCTTTTGAGGTATTCCAGCGCCAGCCGTTTTTCTGATTGACTCGAAAGTATGAAGAACCTTCGTTATCGCCGCGGTTGAAATCTTCAATTTTATCAATGCCCGCCTGTTGGGCAGCATCACGGTAGGCATCCAAAATTTGCCATGATAGACGCTGTTTTTCGACCCGCCATTCACCACCAGCACCATGGTAATCATCAGCGCCAGCATAATAATCTTCTGATTTTTTAAAATACGGTAACACCTCGTCCCAGCCCCAGCCCGTATTACCCATGTCACGCCAAGCATCATAATCATTAGCCTGACCGCGCATATAGATCATGCCGTTAATGGATGAACAGCCACCTAAAACGCGCCCACGAGGGTAATTTATTTGTCTACCATTGAGGCCTTTTTGTTGGGAGGTTTTAAAGCCCCAATCGGTGCGCGGATTGCCCATGCAATATAAATAGCCAACTGGGATATGAATCCAAATATAATTGTCTTTACCCCCAGCCTCCAATAACAAAACCTTGTTATTGGGATTGCTAGACAGTCGGTTAGCAAGCACACAGCCGGCGGACCCGCCCCCTACGATAATGTAGTCGTAGTTTGAGTTGTCTGTGGTCATAGCTGTGCCTTTAGATAAACTGTTAAATGTTAAACGATGAGTGTTTAAGCCTTAATTTAGCGCCATGGTCTGCCTCTGTTAAAGGCTGCAAAAAACACCCCCAAAGGTGGGTAAACGTTTTCGTTTAACATGGCCCATTTGATTGCTTTAAATGTCTGTACCAAAACCGCTTTTAAGGTGGATGGCTAGACTACAATTTAGCTTTAACGACAACGCCAGTGTAGCAATAACCTGATGCTTTAAACAGCTGTCCAATAATGGGGCTCAGCTTTTGACCATCGTCTACTCATGTCGGTAAAACACATATTGCCCCACGCTAACATCGCTCCACTGATTGCCGCTTGTCCGGTTGCATTAGCTCCGTTTGCACATGACATGGGTGCTCAAGCGTTACACAGTAATACCGACACCACCGATGCCGACCTGATGAAGGATGCTCACTCCCGAGGGCTCGCCATCAGGGTATAAACAGTGAAGCAGGCTGCAGATTTACTGCGCTTAAAGCACATCGATGTTGACGCTGTGTTTGTCAATGATGTGGCTTGGGCCAGAAAGGTGCTGGCTACTGCTAGTTGAGCCGTTTACCACTCCACCAGATAACCACTAATAATAAACCCAACAAAGGTAAACTCATTAAGTTGATGACTTGCCAGTTGGTGGCGATGAGCAACCATCCTGCAGACAAAGATGCGATGGCTTGAACGCCAAATACCATTAGCTCGTTAAAGGCTTGGGCGCGGTATTTTTCTGCTTCTAAATAGGTGGTGATGAGGAGTGAAGTGCTGCTTACAAATAAGAAATTCCAACCTACACCCAAAGTCACCAGACTCACCCAATAAGAAGCGACGTTCTGATCTATTTGGCTCACAGCAATGCACATTGCAACGGCACTGATGCCAATGACCATCATGCGCCTATGCCCATACTTTGTGATCCATTTGCCAATAAACAGAGAAGGTAGAAACATACCCACAATATGCCACTGAATGACGATGCCTGTGTCATCGATACTATGCCCATCTATAACGTGCATACTCACGGGTGCGGCAGTCATCAGGAACACCATTAAGGCATAAGATATGGTTGCAGCGAACACGGCTAAAATAAAATTGGGGTGCTGGGCCAGCTGTCTAATGGTTCTAGTGGTATGCGCTTTATCAACTGTTTGTGGTGCTGGGGTTTGCAGCCATAGCAAAATGATTGCGGGTACTGCCACCATTATGGCTAAGGCTAGGTATGAACCCACAAATGCATGCTGTGGAATCCAATGGTGGGCATATTTAACCACATTAGGGCCCAAAAATGCGCCTGCAATACCTGATAATAAAATGGCAGAGATAGCCTGTGGCGCAACTTTGATAGCCACGCTCTCTGCTGCTGCAAAGCGGTAATGTTGCACGAAGGCGTAGCTTATGCCTAAACTCAAACAAGACATGCAATAGAGCCAAAATTGACTATGCCAGATGGCAACAGCGCCCAATAAGGCCGATCCTGAAGCCACGATTGCAGCGCTAATAAAACCAAAGCGCCGGCCTTTTTTACTCATTAGCATGGCTGCTGGCACGGTACCTATGGCAGTGCCTACCACCATGGCAGTGACGGGCAGAGTGGCCCAGTTCATGGATGGTGCCAGCAGCGCACCAATAATGCTGCCTAGGAAAAAAGTCACCGAGGCCCCTGCAAATGAAAACACATGCGCGACACATAATAACCATACATTGCGGTTAAGGGCTTGAAAGGGCATATTGACTGGTTCCAATGATCACTACTAACGGTTACATACTGTTACAACCCTAACATACCGTTACACCTCTAACTAGCCGTAGCTAGACCCTATTTTGCCTACCCGGCCTTGCGAGGGTTAAACAGTCGTGTTAGTTTTAAACGCCTGTTTTAAACCAACTCTCTCAGCCAGAAAGCCCTATGCCAAACTCCACCATTGATCGTATTTTAGACGCTGCTGAAGTTGAGTTTGCAGCCCATGGTTTTGTAGAAACCTCCGTTAGAACCATTACCGCTAAAGCCAAGGTTAATTTAGCCGCAGTCAATTATCACTTTGGTTCTAAAAAAGGCTTAATTCAGGCGGTAACAGATCGTTTTTTAGATCCACTGACTCAACACCTTCAGGTTCAATTAAATGCATATGAAGAGTCTGCTAATAAAATCAGGGGTGATGAGCAAGAATTGCGGGTCTTGTTTGATATTTTGGCCCAGTCTTGTCAGTATGTGGCGCAACATAATCACCATAGCTTAGCTGTTTTTGCGCGCTTGATAAACACCGCCTATAGTCAGTCTCAAGGGCATCTGCGTAAGCACCTTACGCAGCAATATGGCGCTTCATTTTTGTATTTTATGAAACTGCTCCGCAAACACATGCCCGTGATGACTAATGAGCAGTTCTTTTGGCGCTTTCATTATTTATTAGGCATATTAGTTTTTTCTCTTTCCAGTAGTGAAGCCCTGTTGGCTATTTGTGAACGAGAATATACAAGTCACCGCAGTTTGGATCAAATTATGGCAGACATCGTACCGGTCATGGCGAGCGCAGCCCAAGCACCAATTATAGGAGCATTTTAATGAACATGATGGACCAGTTATTAGGCAATTTAGGCATAGATTCTTCGCAATCAATCTTACTAAGCAAAGTGTTTCTGTTGGTATTGGCCGTACTGCTGTTTAACTTTGTGGTACGTAGAATGTTTACCCGTTTAGCTGTAAAGCTTAAAACCACGGAAAATGAATGGGATGATGCGTTGCTTGATGCTGCTCGTAAGCCCCTAGCTTGGGGTGTTTGGGTGGTCGGTATTGCGTGGGTTGTTGGCATTGTAAGTGATGCTTTTGATGCTGATACCTTAAGCTTTGTAGGGACCTTGCGTGATACGTTTCTGATCATGTTGGTGTCTTGGTTTTTGGTGCGCTTAGTCAACGTGGTTGCAGTGATGTTAGCGCGTCCCGGTAAGCATAGGGATGCTTGGGATAAAACTACTGTTGAAGCCATTGGCAAGTTGGTTAAAGCGGCGGTAATAATTACTGCCGTTTTAGCTTTGATGCAACACTTTGGTTTTTCTATCTCTGGCGTATTAGCTTTTGGTGGCGTAGGAGGTATTGCCATTGGTTTTGCGGCTAAAGATATGCTTTCTAACTTTTTTGGTGGCCTGATGATTTATATGGATCGTCAATTTTCCGTGGGAGACTGGATCCGTTCGCCAGATAAGGAAATTGAAGGGACTGTTGAATATATTGGGTGGCGCATTACCCGTATTCGCACCTTTGACATGCGACCGCTCTACGTGCCAAACGCAACCTTTGCCAGTATTTCCGTAGAAAATCCGTCACGCATGCATAATAGAAGGTTCTACGAAACGTTCGGTCTGCGCTACCAAGACCAAGACAAGGTACAGGCGATTACCGCCGCTATTAAACAAATGTTATTAGCACATGAAGCTATAGACACTCGACAAACGCTGATGGTTAATATGAATACCTATAACGCCCATAGTGTTGATTTTTTTGTCTACACTTTTACTAAAACCACGCAATGGGCCGAATTTCATGATATCAAGCAGGACTTACTGGGCTTGATTGGAGACATTGTTGCACAAAATGGAGCGGAGTTTGCATTCCCCACGCAAACAATTCAACTGCTGCCGCAACAGGAAGTAGGTGCCAACGGCTTATGAGTAAACAGCACTATATTTTTGGTTACGGCAGCCTCATTAATAGCAACAGCCGCCGTATTACCGGCATTGCAGGCGATTCATTAGCCGTGCGAGTGCAGGGGTTAGAACGCACTTGGGTGGGCTGGAAAGGAACCCACATGCGTGCCGTTGCCGCAAGGCCGATGGCAGATGCTTGCTGTAATGGCGTGCTATTTGAGGTGCCAGAGTCTGAGCTAAACAAGTTTGACGTGCGTGAAACCCATTACACCAGGACTTTATTAGACCTATCACAAGTAGAATACCTGCCAGGGTATGAAGCCTTGGGTAAAAATGCTCAGGTCTGGGTGTATTTATTTAATCACCAAGGGTATGGGTTAAGTCATACTCCGATCGTGCAATCCTACCTTGATGTAATTCTACTGGGTTGCCAGGAGATAACCCCTACATTTGCCCAAGAATTCATTCAACATACCCTTAATTGGGCGCTTTGGCATGATGATCGAAAGCATCCCATTTATCCCCGAGCCCAATCTCATACAGAGGCTGTGCAACTGGATCTGTTATTAGCCCAGCACCTGCCACAAGCCTTTAGTCAGCGTTGCTTGGCGCCGTAAGGTCCACCAGTACAGAAGTGTCTACAGGCGTTGCTTCTAAAATAGGTTCGGCGGGGGTGTAGGGAATGACCTTGACTAGGAGCACTAGTTTAGGATGGTCTAAATAGTGTAATTCGTTACTGCGCATCTTACGCCTTTGGATGAGGCTATAACGCGTCTCAACTGCGGGTAATAGGCTTTCTCCTGCATCTAATGGGTGTTGGTCGCTACGCTGGCTGTTAGAGTTTTTAATGATTGGAAATTGGTTTAAGTGTAAGTCGCTGAAAATATGTAAATAACGACCTTTACTGAAGCCCACACTACCTTCCAGGTGTTGATGGCCAGCCCATGCATTACCTGCCTTAATATCGATCCAAGTAATGGCTTTATTGCCCTTTAAAATTTGACGCCAACTTTGGTGCACTAAGACTTCATACTCAGGGTTCTTGTCGAGTGTTCGGGCCTCATTATTGAGGATGCGTTGGTCTGCAGGCAAAATGATAAATTCAACATTTTCTATAGGGCTGTGGCTAATTATTTCTGGGTCAACAGGGGTAAGAGACCTGCCTTGATGCCATGTTATAGGGGCTGGTTGCAATGCAAAGGTCTCTAAAGTGGGAATCTGATCCCCTCGTTTGGCAATGATGACTTCAATTTGATACCAAGTCTCGTCTTTGTCATCTGCAGCCAATGCTTGTGTGGGTTGCAGCATGAGTGCAGCGCTTATCAGTGCAGTACAAAGGTGCCAATGTGAAAGGGGTCTTGATCGCATGTTTAGCTCAATTGTTTAATTAGATCTTCCATCCGTTGGAAGCGTGTTTCAGTTTTTTCCATAGCTAAAGTAAAGCGTAAAATGGTGCCGCCTTCAAGTCGGAAGTTCCGAGGTTGAGTTTGTACTAGGTTGACTAACACCATTGGGTCGACTTGAGTCTGGTTACCAAATTCTAATCGACCACTGCCTGCAGAAGCTTCAATACGTTTAATACCAATAACTTTGGCCTTTAACTTTAAACGATTTTGGCGGAAAAGGTTTTTTATTTGATCAGGTAATAAACCAAATCGGTCAATCATTTCCACTTGTAACTCTTTTAATGCGGCATCGTGTTCGGCATTGGCAATGCGCTGGTACATGACCAAGCGATTATGCACATCGGGTAAATAGGCTTCTGGAATAAGCGCAGGCAAATGCAGGTTAACTTCGGTACCACGTGACAGGGGTTGATCTAAATTGGGGGTTTCGCCATTTTTCATGGCTTCAACAGTTTGGTTGAGCATTTCCATATACAAACTAAAACCAATGCCTTGCATTTGACCACTTTGCTCTTCACCTAACAGTTCGCCGGCGCCACGTATTTCTAAATCGTGGCTTGCTAGGGTAAAGCCTGCGCCAAGGTCGGCCGTAGCTTCAATAGCTTCTAGGCGTTTGATGGCATCTTTGCTCAAGAGTTTTGGATGGGGGGTCATTAAGTAGGCATAAGCTTGGTGGTGGGATCGACCCACACGGCCGCGTAATTGGTGTAGCTGAGCCAAACCAAACTTATCTGCACGCTCAATAATAATGGTGTTGGCAGTAGGAATGTCGATACCAGTCTCGATGATGGTAGAACAAACAAGAACGTTAGAGCGCTTATGATAAAAATCACCCATTACCTGTTCTAATTTGCGTTCGCGCATCTGCCCATGAGCCACACTGACTCTTGCCTCGGGTACCAAATCGCGCAGCTTTTCAGCACTATTTTCGATAGTTTTAACTTCGTTGTGCAAATAATAAACCTGGCCACCGCGAAGTAGTTCACGCAGGATGGCCTCTTTCACAATTTTTTTATCATCTTGGCGCACAAAGGTCTTAATAGAAATGCGCCGTGCGGGCGGTGTAGCAATAATTGACAGGTCACGCATGCCAGCCATGGACATATTTAAGGTTCTAGGAATGGGTGTGGCGGTGAGAGTTAAAATATCAACCTCTGAACGCAGCTTTTTAAAAGACTCCTTTTGCTGTACCCCAAACCGGTGTTCTTCATCAATAATTAGTAAACCCAAGCGTTTAAAGTTCAGCTTGCCTTGTAAGATTTTATGGGTGCCTACTAAAATATCGAGTTTGCCATCCTCGGCATCGACCATGGTTTTGTTTTGTTCACTAGTGGTTTGGAAACGTGACATCACCGAAACATTGACTGGCCAGTTGGCAAAACGATCTCTTAGGGTTTCATAATGTTGCTGAGCCAGCAGTGTAGTGGGTACTAATAACGCCACTTGCTTACCGCCGTTAATAGCCATAAACGCGGCTCGCATGGCCACTTCTGTTTTACCAAAACCGACATCTCCACAAACCAGCCTATCCATAGGTTGGTCTGCCATCATGTCACTTAACACCGCTTTTATGGTTTGTTCTTGATCTGGCGTTTCCTCATAGGGAAAAGCGTCGCAAAAGGCCTGATAACTCTCATCTGGTTTGGGAAAGGCATACCCGTCACGGGCTTCACGCAAGGCATAGATGTGTAACAATTCAGCTGCGGTATCTTTAATTTTTTCTGCCGCTTTACGTTTGGCTTTAGTCCATTGCTCGCCACCTAGTTTATGTAAAGGTGCGTTTTCACCCCCAGAATAACGCGACAGTAGCTCAATGCCAGACACAGGCACGTAAAGAGTGGCTTCATTAGCATAGAGCAGCACTAAAAACTCTGCATCTTGACCGTCAATACTGAGGCTTTGTAAGCCATTATAACGGCCCACACCATGGTCTTGATGGACCACGGCATTGCCAATGCTTAGCTCAGCCAAGTCATGTATTGCGGTGTTGGGGTTTTCTGTGGCCTTATCTCGGCGCCGTCGCTGAAGCACTTTTTGGCCAAATAATTGTGCTTCACAGACCACAAAAAGGCTCTGTTCAGGTAAGTTTAGGCCCTGTTCTAAAGGTGCTACACAGATGGCAAAGTGAGGTCTTTTGGTAATAAACTCAAGCCAGTTGTCAACGTCTTCTGGAGCCGTCGGTAAGACCTTAAATAAATCCAGTAACGCTTCTTTTCTGCCGGCTGATTCGGCACAGATTAATATACTTTGCTGTTGATTTTGCAGCAGGGTTGTTAAAGCCAGCAGTGGCTGTGTTAATTGATTATTAATCGCCACTTGGGGGTTTTGAGCACCACCTATATTATACAGCCCTTTGCTGGCCTCAGGCTTCACTAACGCGCCTTCTTGCAGATCAATAATAGGAAATTTTTTGAGGCCAGAAAACATTTCATCGGTAAATAGAAATAATTGTTTAGGGGCTAATAGGGGCCGTTCTATGTCATGGCCATAATCCTCATAACGAGACTCAATGTCGTGCCAGAAATGGACTGCTTGAGCTTCAATGTCCCCTTGTTTGACGACTAAGGTGGAGCTTGGTAGGTAGTCCAGCAAAGTCGACATAGAATTAAAAAATAGTGGGATGTAGTATTCGATGCCAGCAGGAGCAAAACCTTGGCTTACATCTTGGTAAACTGGACAGGCTTTGGGGTCTAAATCAAATTGGCTGGTAAAACTTTGCCTGAAGTGACTAATGGCCCCATCAGTTAAAGGAAACTCACGGGCCGGCAGTAAATTAAAATCGCTAATAACAGCGGTTGTGCGCTGACTATCGGCATCGAAATAGCGCAGGCTTTCAATTTCATCGTCAAATAACTCGATACGTAATGGTGCATGGCTGCCCATGGGGTAGAGATCGATTAAACCACCTCTTAAAGCATATTCTCCGGCCTGAGAGACGGTTTCTGTGAGTAAGTAACCGGCTTGATCTAAACGTTGGCGAAATTGAGTTTGAGGTAATTCTTGTCCAGTGGTTAAGGTAAAGCTGTTGCCTGCCAAGTAGTTCATTGGGGGTAGGCGATGCAATAGAGTCGCCACAGGCACGATGACTACACCTTTGCTGAGGTGGGTGATTTGGTTAAGGGTGCTAATGCGCTCTGAAACAATATCTGGGTGCGCCGAAAAACTGTCATAGGGCAGTATTTCCCAATCTGGCAGCATCAAGCAGTCCAGCCCTGTATCGGTTAGGAAAAAGGTTAATTCTGCACTCAGCTTAAGGGCGGCATCAGTATCCTTCACCAGCGCTAGTATCGGCCCTGGGTGGGATTGTGCGGTTTCCGCGATGGCTAGAGCGGAAGCTGCGCCATGGGTTTGCCCCCAATTTGATTTATGACCGATTTTAGAGGGTATAGTAATGGATTTTAGTAACACGAAAAAGTCCTGAGGCACTAGCCGTAGCAGCAAAAAATACTCCGCTATTGTAGTGACTTATGTTTTAACTTGCATTAAAAGCCTGAAAATTAGCCTAGATAACGCAGACGCCGGTATTGTTAAGCAAATCGTCTGAGAGATCTGTGAGTGCCTTTGATAAAGCCAATAGGTGACGCCAACCTAATCCATCATTAAAGCATGGTTAAGGGTCGCACAGCATCACTTACTAAAAATTACCCTGCTGTATTTACCTTTGGCTGGCTAGCATATAAGAGATAAAAGATAACCTAGCACCAGTTTACTTAGGTTGTTTAATTGAGGTGTCTATTTAAATGCAGTATCTGCCATTAGAGGGCGTTTTTGGTGTAAGTATTGGCGCAAATAATACTAAATATTTGCCCGAGTCATTTGCCAAAATTAGTGATATCCACGATAATACGGGCTCCCAATAATGGGAACGTAAAGGTTAGCCGCCTTAACCACAACCAAACCGTTTTCATGCGGTGAATAAAGGGACTCATTGTGAGCCAAGAACAAGTTTTTTCAGACTGGAAAGAGCGCGAAGCATTAGCTGAAGCCATGATCCCCTTAATTGGTAAGATTTATCGGGACAATAACGTAGAAGTGTCAGTGTTTGGTCGCTCTGTCGTGAATCGCTCGGTGATTAGTATTGTTAAATCTCACCGCGCAGCGCGTATGTTGGAACATACCAACTTATCTGTTCATGAAACTTTTCCAGTCATTGAAGTGCTGCAAGGACTGCCACTTTCTAATGTGCACGTGGATATTGGCAAGTTGGCCATAGGCTTTCGGGATCATGGCGCTGGCCAAAGTTTACAAGCCTACGTTGCCAAGGCTTTAATTGGTGCGGTCAATAAAGACAGTGCTAAAACTCAGGCCGATGTTGTGCTTTACGGTTTTGGTCGCATCGGTCGCTTATTGGCCCGCTTATTGATTGATAAAACCGGTGGTGGTCAAAGTTTACGTTTGCGTGCCATTGTGGTGCGTAAAGGGGGCGATAATGATCTTGCTAAGCGGGCGAGTCTGTTAAGGCGTGATTCAGTGCATGGTACGTTCCAAGGCACGATTACCGTGGATGAGGAGCAAAATACGCTGATTGCTAATGGTAACGTGATCAAGGTTATTTACTCTAATTCACCTGATTCCATCGATTACACTGATTACGGTATCAGTAATGCCGTCGTTATTGATAATACTGGCAAGTGGCGCGACGAAGATGGATTGTCTTTGCATTTGCGGGCTAATGGCGTTTCTAAAGTAATGTTGACGGCCCCGGGTAAGGGTATTAAGAATATCGTTATGGGTGTTAATCAAAAAGACATTGAAGACACTGATACTGTGTTGTCTGCGGCTTCATGCACCACTAATGCCATCACCCCTATTTTGAAAGCCTTAAATGACAAGTATGGTGTGGCCAACGGTCATGTTGAAACAGTGCACGCTTACACTAACGACCAAAACCTAATTGACAACTATCATAAGGGTGATCGTCGTGGTCGTGCGGCGGGCCTTAACATGGTCATTACCGAAACAGGTGCGGCTAAAGCTGTGGCTAAAGCTTTGCCTGAATTAGAGGGTAAGTTAACCGGTAATGCTATTCGGGTGCCAACACCTAACGTATCAATGGCTATTCTTAACCTCAATCTTAATACCGAGGTTGAGCGTGATGAGTTAAACGATTATTTGCGGCATATGGCGTTGCACTCTGATTTGCAAAAGCAAATTGATTACACCGATTCTCCAGAGGCTGTGTCGAGTGATTTTGTTGGCTCCCGCGCTGCCGGTGTGGTTGATGGTTTAGCAACGGTGGCCACGGGCAAGAAAAACTGTGTAGTTTACGTTTGGTATGATAATGAGTTTGGCTATTCATGTCAGGTGATACGTATGTTGCAGCATGTGACTAACACTGCATTACCTGCATTTCCTATCGAGGATTAGGTGCTTATGTCCTGCGCTCGTGGCTTACAATGATGATTTAAGCTATGTCATTGAAAGTCAAGTGACTAAAGTAATAAAAAAGGCTGCCAAAGGGTAGCCTTTTTTGTTAGAAGGCTGGAAAATTTTTGCGAATTTTCGTATAATAAAGCCGATTTTTTTAAGGGCTTTAGTTGTGTGTGGTATTTACTGCGCGATAATCCCTAAAGCTAACCAACAACTCTCAATTGGGTACGACTTATGATCAAGATCAGACGCGGTCTGGATCTGCCATTGTCTGGCGCTCCGCAGCAAAGCATCGAAGATGCAGCAGTGGTAAGCCAAGTGGCTGTGATCGGTACTGACTATGTAGGCATGAAGCCTACTATGTTAGTTAGAGTAGGTGATCGAGTGAAGCTCGGGCAAGTGCTGTTTTCTGATAAGAAAACAGCTGGTGTTAACTTTACTGCGCCTGCAGCTGGAGTGGTGAGTGCAATTAACCGGGGTGCACAACGGGTTTTGCAATCTGTGGTTATCGACATCGATGGTGATGATGCCGTTGAGTTTGCAACATGTGCAGCCACTGAACTGGCTGGTTTGACAGCTGATCAAGTTGCCGAGAACTTACAAGCTTCGGGTTTGTGGACGGCTTTGCGTACACGCCCGTTTAGTAAGGTGCCTGCTATTGATAGCAAGCCGCGGTCTATCTTTGTGACTGCCATCGACACGCATCCGTTAGCCGCAGATCCTGCGCCTATTATTGCCGCTCAGCAGGATGTTTTTGCCCAAGGTTTGCAACTTCTGACCAAGCTCACGGATGGCCCAGTGTTCATTTGTGCTGCAGCAGACACGCTAGTGCCGCAGGTTGCGGGTACCCAAGTTGAGCGTTTTGAAGGCGTGCACCCTGCGGGTCTTGCGTCTACACACATTCATATGTTGGATCCTGTGAGTGCTACTAAAACAGTGTGGGCGGTGGGTTACCAAGATGTCATCGCTTTTGCACAGCTGTTTGCAACGGGCCAATTGCCTACTGAGCGCATTGTTGCTTTAGCTGGCCCCATGGTGTCTAAGCCGCGCTTGTTACGCACTCGCTTGGGAGCGTCTACCACGGATCTGTTAGTAGGTGAGATGGAACAGGGTGAATTTGACAATCGAGTTATTTCGGGCTCGGTACTAGGTGGTAGTAGTGCTGATGGCCCTACCGCTTTTTTAGGTCGCTATAACAATCAAATCACGGTGCTTGAAGAAGGTAAGAAACGTGAATTTATGGGTTGGTTGAGCACCGGCAGCAAAAAGCATTCAGTGCTGAATATTTATACATCATCTATGAATCGCTCCAAAAAAGTAGCGCTCAATACCTCTACTAATGGCTCACAGCGTTCTATGGTGCCTATTGGCACTTTTGAGCGTTTAATGCCTTTGGATATTTTGCCTACGCAGCTACTTCGAAGTTTGGTAGTGGGTGACATTGTCAACGCACAAGAGCTTGGCTGCTTAGAGTTAGAAGAAGCTGATTTAGCATTGATGACCTATGCCTGTGCTGGCAAATATGAGTATGGTGCAATATTGCGTGATGTATTAACTCGTATTGAGAAGGAGAGCTGAGCATGAGTTTACGTAGCATTTTAGATTCCGTGGAGCCCCACTTCCATAAAGGTGGTAAGTACGAAAAGTTTTATGCTCTATATGAGGCGGCTGACACTATTTTTTACACGCCAGGCTACGTCACCAAAACGGGAGCCCATGTGCGTGATGGTATTGACCTTAAACGTATGATGATTACGGTATGGTTGTGTACTTTCCCAGCCATATTCTTTGGTATGTACAACTTAGGTTATCAAGCTAACACGGCTATGGAAGCCATGGGTATGGCCCAGGCCGAAGGCTGGCGTGGTAGTTTAGTGGCCACTTTTGCCGGTTTTGATGCCGCCAGTGTATGGGATAATATGCTGCTGGGTGCCTCTTATTGGTTGCCAGTGTATTTGGTGGTGTTTCTTGTTGGTGGTTTCTGGGAAGTTTTATTCGCTTCCGTTCGGGGTCACGAAATAAATGAAGGCTTCTTTGTCACTTCTATCTTATTTGCTCTCATTCTTCCCCCCGACATACCCCTATGGCAAGCTGCCCTAGGCATTACCTTTGGTGTGGTTGTGGGTAAGGAAGTGTTTGGCGGTACTGGTATGAACTTCTTGAATCCAGCCCTTACTGGGCGTGCATTCTTGTACTTTGCATACCCGGCTCAAATGTCTGGTGATGCCGTATGGACTGCCGTTGATGGTTTCTCTGGAGCGACTGCCCTAGGCCTCGCTAACATGGGTGGTATTACTGCTATGGCTGACGCAGGCATTACTTGGGCGGATGCTTTTATTGGTAATATTCAAGGTTCTGTGGGTGAAGTCTCTACCTTAGCTATCTTTGCGGGTGGTGCGGTACTCTTGTGGACTCGCATCGCTGCTTGGCGCATTGTGGCAGGAGTCATGGTGGGTATGATCGCCATGAGTTCACTATTTAACCTCATTGGTTCTGACACCAACCCCCTATTTGCTCTGCCATTCTACTGGCACTTAGTCTTGGGCGGGTTTGCTTTTGGTATGATTTTCATGGCTACAGACCCTATCTCTTCGTCTATGACCCACACCGGCAAGTGGTACTTTGGCGCGTTGATTGGTGTCATGGTGGTATTGATCCGGGTAGTTAATCCAGCCTTCCCAGAAGGCATGATGTTGGCTATTTTGTTTGCCAATTTGTTCGCGCCTTTGATTGACTACTATGTCACTGAAGCAAATATTAAGCGGAGGGTCGCACGTCATGTCTAATTCAAAAGATTCCGTATCACGCACAGTTACAGTGGCCTTGGTGCTCTGTGTGGTGTGTTCTGTGATCGTATCGTCGGCTGCTGTTTTGTTACGCGACAAGCAACAAGCCAATGCGATTAACGAAAAGAAAATGAATATCTTGGCTGCTGCTGGTATTGAAGTAGTGGATGGTGATTTAGAAGCTGCTTTTTCAACCATTACGCCAAAACTTGTTGATATGCGTACGGGTGAATTTAGTACGGCCGAAGATGTCGCAACCTATGATATGCGTAAAGCGGCTAAAGACCCGGCTAGAGCACGTGCTTTAACGGATGAGCAAGACATTGCCAGTATCCGCAGTCAATCGCTTTACAGTACAGTTTACTTGGTAGAAGGCGAACAAGGTCTAGAACGTATTATCTTGCCAGTGCATGGCTATGGATTATGGTCTACCCTGTATGGCTTTATCGCCCTAGAAAGTGACTTAAACACAGTGGCTGGCTTAGGTTTTTATGAGCAAGCTGAAACCCCGGGACTGGGTGGCGAAATAGATAATCCTAAGTGGAAAGCCCTCTGGCCTGGTAAAAAGGTTTATGCTGAGGGTTCTTATGAACCTGTCCTTGGCTTAATTAAGGGCAAGGCTCCTGAAGGCGCTGTGCATAAAGTGGACGGCTTAGCAGGTGCAACATTAACCAGTAATGGCGTAACCAACCTAGTTAAATTCTGGTTGGGTAAGAATGGTTTTTCGCCTTTCTTAGCCAAGCTTAAAGTAGGGGAGGCATAACCATGGCTAAAACTAGAGAGATTTTGTTAGGGCCGATTTTTACTAACAATCCGATTGCTTTACAAATTTTGGGAGTGTGTTCTGCGCTTGCTGTAACCAGTAGCTTGAGCGTTACTGTTGTTATGTGTATCGCATTGACAGTAGTGACGGCGTTCTCTAACTTCTTTATTGCTTTAATACGCAACCATGTACCTAGCAGTATCCGTATCATCGTGCAGATGATTATTATTGCTTCTTTGGTGATTGTGGTCGATCAAGTGCTCAAAGCTTACGCTTATGAAGTAAGTAAGCAGCTGTCGGTATTTGTGGGTTTGATTATCACCAACTGTATCGTCATGGGTCGAGCAGAAGCTTTTGCCATGCAAAACCCACCAATCCCGTCTTTCTTTGATGGCATTGGTAACGGTTTAGGCTACTCAGTGGTCTTGTTGTTTGTGGCTACGGTCCGTGAATTGACTGGCTCTGGTAGCTTGTTTGGTTTTGAAATTCTGCCTTTGGTAACTAACGGTGGTTGGTACTACTCCAACGGCCTTATGTTGCTGCCACCAAGCGCCTTCTTTGTAATTGGAGGCTTCATTTGGTTACTTCGTAACGCGAAGATTGATCAAGTTGAGCCAGTCGAATACAAACTTGCCTCGCACACTAAATAGGGTCTTAAACAATGATTGAAGATTATCTAAGCCTATTTGTTAAAGCCGTGTTTGTAGAGAACATGGCCTTAGCATTCTTCTTGGGCATGTGTACTTTCTTGGCCATTTCTAAGAAGGTTAAAACCGCCATTGGTCTTGGTATCGCAGTAATTGCTGTGCTTACCATCACGGTGCCGGTAAACAACTTAATCTACACCTACTTCCTAGCTGATGGTGCGCTTGCATGGGCAGGTTTACCCAATGTGAACCTAAGCTTTTTGGGTTTAATCTCTTACATTGGTGTGATTGCTGCCATTGTCCAAATTATGGAAATGTTACTCGATAAGTACATGCCATCGTTGTATAACGCTTTGGGGGTTTTCTTACCATTGATCACAGTGAACTGCGCCATTTTGGGTGCTGTATTGTTCATGGTAGAACGTGATTATAACTTTGGTGAATCGGTGGTTTACGGTTTTGGCGCAGGTGTAGGGTGGGCATTGGCCATTGCTACTCTGGCCGGTATTCGTGAAAAACTAAAGTACTCAGACGTACCTGCGGGCCTTAGGGGCCTCGGTATTACCTTTGTGACTGTAGGTTTAATGTCACTTGGCTTTATGTCTTTCTCTGGCATCCAGTTGTAACGAGCACTATATAAGGTATTGATGTATGAATAATGAAATTGCCCTCGGTGTATTAATGTTTACGGCAGTGGTTCTCTCTTTGGTGGCGATCATTTTAGTTGCTCGTGCACGATTAGTGAGTTCAGGTGCAGTAACAATTTCCATCAACGACGATCCAACCAAAGCCATCACTGTTGCAGCTGGCGGCAAGCTGCTGCAAACCCTTTCTGACCAAGGCATCTTTTTAGCCTCAGCTTGTGGTGGCGGTGGCACTTGCGCGCAGTGTCGTTGTATTATCAAAGATGGTGGTGGCTCTATGTTGGCCACAGAAGAAAGTCATTTCACCATGGGTGAAGCCAAAGTGGGTTGGCGTTTGTCATGCCAGGTTGCTGTTAAGCAAGATATGGTCATTGAAGTTGAAGAAGATGTATTTGGCGTCAAACAATGGGAATGTACTGTTGAATCAAACCCTAACGTTGCGACTTTCATCAAAGAACTTACTTTGCGCTTGCCAGAAGGCGAAAGTGTGGATTTCCGCGCAGGCGGCTACGTGCAGTTAGAATGTCCAGCCCATGTGATTGACTACAAAACCTTTGATATTGACGAAGACTACCGTGGTGACTGGGATAAATTTAACGTTTGGCAACACCAGTCTGTGGTCGATGAAACCACGATCCGTGCTTACTCCATGGCTAATTATCCAGAAGAGCAGGGTGTGGTTAAATTTAATATTCGCATCGCCTCTCCACCTCCAGGTAGCAGCGGTATTCCTGCGGGCAAGATGTCCTCTTATGTATTTAACTTGAAGCCTGGGGATACGATGAAAGTCTATGGTCCATTTGGCGAGTTCTTTGCTAAAGAGACCGAAGCTGAAATGGTGTTCATTGGGGGTGGTGCAGGTATGGCTCCCATGCGTTCACTCATTTTTGACCAGCTTAAGCGTTTAAACTCGACTAGGAAAACGTCTTTTTGGTATGGCGCACGCAGTATGCGTGAGGCTTTCTATGGTGACGAGTATGATGCTTTGGCCGCAGAAAATGACAACTTTGATTGGCATTTAGCACTTTCAGACCCGCAGCCAGAAGATAATTGGGATGGCCTTACCGGTTTTATTCATAATGTCCTGTTTGAAAACTATCTTAAAGACCATGAAGCTCCCGAAGATTGCGAGTTTTATATGTGTGGGCCACCCATGATGAACGCCGCGGTGGTGCAAATGCTGAAGGATTTAGGTGTGGAAGATGAAAATATTATGTTAGATGATTTTGGCGGATAAGCTAAACCTGTTGAAACAATTTGGCCTGGCTATAGAGTGTGTCTTAGTGCTCACCCTGTTGCTGGGCTGTTCTGTGTCTGAAGGACCAAAAATTGAGGCTGTTACAGGCTTATCTATGGGCACTAGCTATACGGTCAAGTGGGTCAACCCAGAACATGGAGTGCCTCATGACGTGTCCATTGGTGTTGCTGCTGAGTTGAACCGAGTTGAAACCAGTATGTCGACCTACATGGATGCTTCTGACCTCAGTGGCTTTAATGGTGCACCCGTTAATCAATGGCACCCTGTGCCTCTGGCAATGGCCAACTTAGTGGCGCAGTCCCTTGCACTCAGTCAGCAAACCAATGGAGCGTTTGACATCACCATAGGCCCTTTAGTTGATCTTTGGGGTTTTGGACCTGATCCTATACCGGACCAAATTCCGAGCCAAGATGCCCTCGATGCATTGAGGCCAGTGGTGGGGTATCAGTTGTTACAAGTGCAACAACAACCACCGGCGATGTTAAAACGTGCTGACAGTGCCATTGACCTGTCAGCCATTGCCAAAGGTTATGGAGTTGACGCGGTAGCTTTATGGTTAGAAGCCTATGGCGTTATTGATTATTTGGTTGAGGTAGGGGGCGAGCTGCGTGCTCAAGGTCTCAAACCTGACGGGTCACCGTGGCGCATTGCCATCGAAACACCGTCTGTCAATGCTGGACAAGTTTATCAAGTGCTTAAAGTGAGTGATATTGCGGTTGCCACTTCGGGTAACTATCGCAACTATTACGAGCAGGATGGGGTGCGTTACTCGCATACCCTAGATCCTAGTACGTTAAAACCCGTTACCCATCATCTAGCGTCGGTCACAGTTATTGATGCCAGCGCTGCCAGAGCAGACGCTCTAGCAACAGCTTTGATGGTCATGGGGGGTGAAAAGGGAGTCACCTGGGCCACCATGCATCAGGTCCCTGCTTACTTTATAATGAAAAAATCAAATGGCTTTGTGGCACAATCCACTGCAGGCTTTAATAGTTATTTGGAGAACTAAATGGAAACCATGATCTTATCGTTTGTTATCTTAATTTTAATCGTTGTGGGTATGGCTGTAGGAGTATTGATGGGGCGTAAGCCGATTGCTGGTTCTTGTGGAGGCATGACAGCCTTAGGCATGGACGTTGCCTGTGATGTGTGCAAAGGCGACCCGCAAGTGTGCGAAACAGAACAGCAAAAGACCATCAAAGCCGATAAGCTGGCCCATGAGTTAACCGATGATATTAGCTATGAGGCTGGGCGTTAAAGACCTAATGACTAGATAGGGTTTAGCTGGCTAATGATAATTTACACGATAGAGAGAAGCACATGGCAGATTACGATTACGATTTAGTGGTTATTGGTACAGGACCTGCTGGTGAGGCTGCAGCCATTAACGCTGCTAAATTAGGTCGTAAAGTCGCCGTGGTAGAAATGCGTGATCAAGTAGGTGGTGGCTGTGCCCATAAAGGCACCATTCCATCTAAAGCATTAAGGCATGCCGTTAAGCAGATTATAGAGTTTAATACCAACACCTTATTCCGCGTCATCGGTGAACCTAAAAACTTCTCCTTCCCTCAAGTGCTTAAAACTGCTGGTGAAGTGATCGCTAAACAAGTCATGCTTCATACCCAGTTTTATGCCCGCAATCGGGTTGACATTTTCTTTGGTTTTGCTCGGTTTATCGACCGCAACAACATCGAAGTGTTGGGCAACGAAGGCAGTGAAAATTTGCGTTTTGATCAGGCGGTCATTGCCACTGGATCAAGTCCTTATGAGCCAGATGATGTCGACTTTTCCCATCCGCGCATTTATACCAGTGACACTGTACTTAACTTAGAACACACCCCCCGCTCATTAATTATTTACGGTGCTGGTGTCATTGGTTCCGAATATGCGTCTATTTTTGCTGGTTTAGGGGTCAAGGTTGAACTCGTTGATAACCGTGCAAATTTGCTGGAATTCCTTGACGTTGAGATATCCGACTCACTCAGTTACCATTTGCGCAATAACGGGGTACGTATACGCCACAATGAAACCTATAAGACTGTTTCAGCCGACGAAACTTCAGTGTCTATTGAGCTAGAGTCGGGTAAGCGCCTACGTGCAGATATGCTTTTATTTTGTAATGGGCGTTCTGGTAATACTAAACAGCTTGGCCTAGAAAACCTTGGCATTGAAACCAACAGCCGTGGCCAGTTAGAAATTGATCAACGTTACCAAACCAATGTAGAAGGCATCTACGCTGCCGGTGATGTAGTCGGCTGGCCTAGCCTAGCCTCGGCTGCATACGATCAAGGTCGTTCAGCGGCGACAGACTTACTGGGCTTGCCTGGCTTTCGCTTTGTCGACGATGTGCCAACGGGTATTTATACCATTCCAGAAATTAGTTCTTTAGGTAAAACCGAAGAGCAACTGACAGCAGAAAAAGTGCCTTATGAGGTGGGCCAGGCCTTCTTTAAAGACCTAGCTCGCGCACAAATTAGTGGTGAAGTAGTGGGCATGCTGAAAATTCTATTTAATCGTGAAACCTATGAAATTTTAGGTATCCATTGCTTTGGTGACCGAGCCTCAGAAATTATTCATATCGGTCAAGCCATCATGAATCAAAAAGGTGATGCCAATACCATTGAATATTTTGTCAATAACACCTTTAACTTCCCTACCATGGCTGAAGCTTACCGTGTAGCAGCTCAGTTGGGCCTCAATAGAGCTCGACAAGTTAACCACTAAACTACACTTATTAAACCTGTCATGGTTAGGTGTGACAGGGTTACCCCAATAGGAAACTTATGTTTCAATCCATTGCATTGACCGTTGGCCTAAGATACACCCGAGCACAACGGCAAAATCATTTTATCTCTTTTATCTCCCTCATCTCCATGTTGGGCTTAGTATTGGGCGTGACGGTGCTTATATTGGTGCTATCAGTGATGAATGGTTTTGATCAAGAACTACGCCAACGTATTTTGGGTATGGTACCCCATGCCATTGTTCAAACTGCTGAGCCTGTTATGGATTGGCAGCAACCTGCCGAGCTTGCCATGCAGGTTGAAGGCGTTGTTGGTGTGGCGCCTTTTGTTCATGGTCAGGGCATGTTCAGTAATTATGGCAGAGTGCAGCCAGTGCTGTTCCATGGCATTGAACCCACAGCGGAAGCACAAGTTTCTATATTACCCAATCACATGACTCAAGGGGCCGTGTCAGACTTGAAAGCAGGTGCTTTTAATATTCTTATGGGTGATCTTTTGGCGCGCCAATTAGGTGCACGGTTAGGGGACAAGGTCACCTTGTTTTTGCCTGAAGCCTCGTTGACTGTTGCAGGTATTATTCCTCGCCTGAAACGTTTTACCTTAGTGGGTATTTTTAAAGTGGGGGCCGAGTTAGATGCCAATTTAGCCATTATGCATATTGCCGATGCGAGTAAGCTAAAACGCTTAGGTGGTGGGGCACAAGGCTTGCGCTTGAAGTTAGATGATTTATTCACTGCACCAGAAAAAGCACAGCAAGTGGCATTGCAACTGCCAGGACAATACTGGACCAGTGACTGGACCCGCACCCATGGCAGTTTATTTCAAGCGATTCAGCTAGAGCGCCGCATGTTGGGACTGTTATTAATGCTGGTTATTGCTGTAGCTGCGTTTAACATCGTCTCTACATTGGTGATGCTAGTGGTTGAGAAACAGGCTGATATTGCCATTTTAAGAACTCTGGGTGCGAGTCAGGCAGACGTGATGGGAATATTTATTGTTCAAGGTAGTATTATCGGCTTTTTAGGCACCTTGTTAGGCACCTTAATTGGTGTAGTGCTGGCCCTTAATATCACCAGTATTGTCGACTGGGTGGAACAGCTATTTGGCTTTAAAGTGCTCAGTGCCGAGGTTTATTTTATTAGTTATTTTCCTTCTCAAGTGAAGCTAGACGATGTGCTTGTGATTAGTATTGGCTCTTTCATTCTTTGTGTCATGGCGACACTTTATCCGGCTTGGCGTGCTTCAAAAGTAGAGCCAGCAGAGGTGCTGCGTTATGAGTAATTGGGTCTTGCAGGCTTCTGGTTTAGTGAAATCGTTTACAGACGGTGATCGCCAGGTTGATGTACTTAAAGGTTTAAACCTACAATTAGCTCAAGCGCAGAGTATGGCCATTATTGGTAGCTCGGGCTCTGGTAAAAGTACTTTATTGCAACTGTTGGCGGGTCTTGAACAGCCCAATGAAGGCAAGGTCATGGTTGTGGGTCAATGCTTGTCTGATCTCAATGGTAACCAAGCCGCTAAATTGCGTAACCAGCATCTGGGCTTTGTATTTCAATTTCATCATCTTTTGGCCGAATTCAGCGCCTTAGAAAACGTGATGCTGCCCTATATTATAGCGGGTAATAAACCTAATAAAGCACAACAAAAAGCGCTTTCAATGTTAACCAGGGTGGGTTTGGCCGATCGCGCCAGTCATAAGCCAGGTGCTCTTTCTGGTGGAGAACGCCAACGGGTTGCCATAGCTCGCGCGCTGATCAATGAGCCAGCATGTTTGTTGATGGATGAACCGACCGGTAATTTAGATAGACATAACGCAGAGCAAACCCTGACATTGCTGAAACAACTACAAGTAGACTTTGGCACTGCGTTTGTCGCCGTGACCCATGACCTGAGTTTGGCCAGCCAGTTGGATACGCAGCTGAGCTTAAAAGACGGTCAACTGGTGAGCTAACCTTTGCGTTTGAGCCAGTTACGCTTTACTTGCCAGCTCCAAAGTAACTGCACAGTAAAAAAAGTCACTACGGCTAAAATTAAGCCGCCTGCTATAGACCCAGCATAAAGGGGCTTCCATAATATGTGCAATTGGTGGACCAGCCAACTTCTAGACCATTCAAAGTCTAGGTTATAGGTGGGGGTTTGTAATATCCAAGCGCCGAACTTGTAGTTGGCGTAGAGGATGGGTGCCATAGTGAGTGGGTTACTAATCCAAACTAGAGCCACTGACAAAGGTATATTAGCCTTCCATACCAGAGCCACAGAAGCTGCCAGCAGCATTTGCAGGGGCATGGGAATCATACAACAAAAAACGCCTATAGCGCAGCCCTTTGCAACACTTGTGCGCTTGAATCCCCACAGTTTAGTGTCGTGCATTAAACTATTTAACCAACCCAGTGACTGGTACTGACTAAGTTTTTTTGGATCTGGGCTAATGCGTTTGAAAAACTTACGCGGCATGGACTAACCTTATTAATAGTGACAGCTAAGGCGTTTTTTATGCGCATGGCTTAACCACTAATTATGCACTTATATACAAACTAAGCCAAGGTTTAGGGCGCTCAAGGATGAGACATTATGTATATTAATGGTTTGTTTTTGTTAATTTTTTGGTGTTTAGGTTGGGGTCAATTCGGTTTTTCAAATAGCCTCTACTTAATCATCGTTTTATTGATTGCAATTTTAGTCGCTTATACACGTCGCAGAGCCGTTTTAGGTCTGACTGTTTTTTTGCTGGCCAGTGCTGGGCAATATGACCGAGTCTATAGTCAATTCCCTTATCCTTGGGTTAGTAAAGACCTGCGCATCCACGCCTGTGTGTCCAAGCTTGATGTGACCCGTTCTGGCATCAGTCTGTTGCTCAGTAATGCGCAGATCGACATCCCTATAGTCAAACACGATAGGCGTGACAAAACCATGTATGGGGGGCTTTCAAAAGCCTTGGCTGGTCGAGTCAAGGTGACCATTTATCCTTATACAAAGGCTGCTCAACCCCAACTCAATGGCATGAATGAAAACTTAGGTCTGGCAGGATTAATTGGCCACAAAGTTGTACTTATAGTGCGTCTTAAAGGGGCTAGAAACTACCAAAACCCTCAACATTACGATTATCTTCGCTGGAGCCAGTTAGCCGGCCAAACGGCCTCTGGCTATGTGCGGCAATGGCTATCTACTGGACAGGCGTGCCACGGTTTAAACTGGCCTCAGTTGCAACTGGAGCAATTACGCCAAAGGCTGTGGCAGGCATTGCAGGGCTATGCCGAAATACAATCTATGGCGCCACCATCGGTGGGTATCTGGGGTGCGCTTGTGTTGGGGCAAACTGCAGCCTTAACAGCACAACAATGGCGCGTATTGGCAGCCACTGGCACCACTCATTTATTGGTCATATCTGGTTTACATGTGGGGTTGGTGGCAGGCTTAGCAATGCTGTTGATGCGCTTATTAATATTACCTCTGGGTATTAGCAGCAGTTTGGGTATCCGCCTTAGTGCTTGGGTGGGTTTAGCAGTCGCCTTGATTTTTGCTTTGCTGAGTGGTTTTGGTTTGCCAGCCCAACGGGCGGTTATCATGCTCACTGGACTGATGTGGGGCGTAATGTGGGGTTTACAACTGGGTTTTACGCAACGCTTATTCATCGCATTTTTTGTGACCTTAGTGTTGCAGCCGATCAGCGCTTCCAGTTTAGGTTTTTGGCTATCTTACACCGCTGTATTGGCCCTAGGTTTAGTTTGGTACCGTTGTCCTAGTCAGCAGTGGTGGTACCGCGGCATGCAGCTTTTGGCGGCCCAAGGGGCATTATCTTTGTTGTTGTTACCTGTAATCGGCCTAGGCACTGGTTATGTAAGCCTTATTGGACCGCTGGTGAATATGATTCTGGTGCCTGTGTTTAGTTTGTTGCTCATTCCCGCCTTGTTCCTCATCAGTGTTGCGCTTATGTTGACTCCTCTTGCGCAGGTTTTTTTCAGGCTTGTCGATGTCGTCTTATCTGGGCTATGGCATGGTTTAGAAACCCTTACTCGTCTTACGTGGTCACAGGCGTTTGTGGGTTGGATCCCTTTAGGCGTATTTGGCTCAGTTTTAATAGTGAGTTGCATCTGTTTACTGATAAGACGTTGGCATTGGCCGCTATTGATGTTGCTGATGCCGTTAATTTTTTTTACACTGCTTAAAAGTCAAAGCCCTCAAGCTAGGGTACCTGAACACCCCCATACTCAGCCCCCAGTGTTTATCACCTTATTGGATGTGGGCCAGGGTTTGAGTCTGTGGGTGCGTCAAGGTGAGCATAATATGTTGTATGATCTAGGTAATCGTTATGCCAGCGGGTTTAATTTGGTCGATGCTGTCATTTTGCCAGAAATGCTGTCGCAAGGGGTTGATCAACTTGATGTGTTAGTCATAAGTCACTGGGATATGGACCACAGCGGTGGCCTCAACACGCTGTTGCAGCAGCAAACAGTGAAACGCCTTATTTTACCGACTGAAGTTAAAGCCACGCGTGAATCAGGTTTAGTAGACTATGCCGACAAGATGAGTCGTTGTGCGAGTACAGCTTGGCAAAACCTTTGGCTAGACAATGCTAACACCCTAATGTGGCGCCAAATTGCTCTGGCAGAATATGGCTTATCTGGCAACGATGCCTCGTGTGTTATATTGCTTAATATTTATGGGCGCCAAGTATTAATTGCCGGCGATATTGAAGCTAAGGCCGAAGCCATGCTAGTGGCGTTAGTTGGCGAATTAGACTCAGTGTCACTTGTTAGTGATGTGCTTATTGCGCCTCACCATGGTAGTAAAACCTCATCCACAGCTGATTTTTTAGCCAAAGTAAGACCTTCATATGTGTTAATTTCTGCGGGTAAAGCCAACCCCTATGGACACCCACATAAAAAAAATACCCAAGCCTATTGGAGGCACGGCAGCCATTGGTATAACACCGCAAGGCACGGTCAGATACAAGCAGTATTTACGGCCAATGGTGAATACAAGGTGAGACCATATTTGCCCTAGGGTGACTCAGTGCGAGGGGCATATATAAGTGCTTGATAGCATTCAGGTGTGGGTTATAATGAAGCCACAGAAGTAGCGATGACATAGTGATATGCTGCTATGCCGAAGAGTAGCTAAGGGGTAGCTGATCCATAGCCAATCAATGATCAAACGAGCGCTAGGCAAAGGCCCAACATGGAACGAAGGTGACTGAGAAACTACTCAACGCATGGTACGAAGGGGCTTGGTGGTTATTCCTATTGCGCCCCTTGGCTAGTCTGTACCTATGGCTTAGACACTGGCACCTTGCTAGACAACCTAAAGCGGGCAAAAATCCACTACCCTTGCTGGTCATAGGTAATATTACGGTAGGTGGCACAGGTAAAACACCGTTAGTGGTCGCCCTTGTTGTAGCCCTGAAAAATAAAGGCGTGCGTTGTGCCATTATTAGCCGCGGGTATGGTGGTAAGATCGGGGCTGGACCCCACTGCATTAGCCCTGCTGACCACGCCCACACTGTGGGTGATGAGCCGTTACTATTGAGCCAATTAACGGGTGTGCCAGTAGTCGTGGGTTGGTGCCGAAAGTCCAGTATCGCATGGTTGGCGCAGCAACAACAATTTGACCTAATTATTAGTGACGATGGCTTGCAGCATCACGCCATTAAAGGTGATGTTGAGTGGTGTTTGATTGATGGGAGTCGAGGCCTTGGTAATGGTTTGTGCATTCCTGCGGGTCCCTTAAGAGAGCCTCCCATCAGACTCGCTCAAGTAGATCAGGTATTTACCACTGGCGTGCCTAACAGCAGTATAGGCAAGCAATTACAGCACCATATACCAGAGCATGTAATAGGCCATCTGCAGCCTCAACTCGACCAGTTAAAACGGGTTTACGATGATCAACTTGTGCCTTGGCCTGAGGTCGATAAACCCATAGAAGCGGTAGCTGCTATAGGTCATCCACAACGATTCTTTAACGATTTACGTCATCGTGGGTATGTGGTTAATGGACAAGGGTATGCAGACCATTATCAATTTAAAGCGCGTGACCTGCCTCCTAGAGCGCTCATCATGACCGCCAAAGACGCTGTTAAATGTAAATCATTAGCTCAAGCAAAAAATAACCAACCACCGCAACCGTGGTTATACGCAACTCAATCATTAACCATTGCACCTGCGTACATTGATGCGCTGTTATTAAAGTTAGGTTTATCACCTAGTGCACCCATTAAATAAGGATTCCCATGGATAAAAAGTTATTAGAAGTTTTAGCCTGCCCGGTAAGCCACGGGCAACTGTTTTATCACTCACAGACGAATGAACTTTTTTGTCCCGCCAGTGGCTTAGCGTATCCTATTGATGCAGGTATCCCCGTTTTATTAGAAGCGCAAGCAAGGCCCCTAACCGATGCAGAGAAGCAAGCTTAATGGCTTTTTCGGTAGTGATCCCAGCGCGGTTTCACTCTAGTCGCTTACCAGGCAAACCGTTGTTGGACCTTGGTGGGATCAGTATGCTCGAGCGGGTCTACCAGCAAGCCTGCAAAAGTGGTGCATCGCAGGTCTATATAGCCACAGACCATATTGACATTGTGACCCATGCCAAAGGGTTTGGTGGCACTGTGATTATGACCCGTGAAGACCATGCTACAGGGACTGATCGTTTGCAAGAAGTGGCTCAATATCTGGCCTTACCGGATGATCATATCGTGGTCAATGTGCAAGGTGATGAACCTTTCATTCCACCCCATCTGATCAATCAAGTGGCTGACAACTTGCGGCAATACGCCGAGGCTTCGATAGCGACCTTAGCCGAGCCTATCGATGATATTGAGCAGGTGTTTGACGCTAATGCGGTCAAGGTTGTGCGTAACGCTGCCAATATGGCCATGTATTTCTCGCGAGCACCTTTACCATGGAACCGGAGTTGGCATAAGACCATGACCAAGCAGGTACAGAAACATGCATACCTGCGCCACATCGGTCTTTATGCCTATCGAGTTGGTTTTTTACACCGTTATGTGTCTTGGCCGCAGGCAAACTATGAGAACCTTGAGAGCCTTGAGCAGCTTAGAGCTTTGCATCATGGAGAAAGTGTGCATGTGGATCTAGCGCCTGAAGGCATGCCAGCTGGCATCGACACCCCTGAGGACTTAATGCGGGTGCGTGAATTCCTTACATCATCCAATTTGGAAAGTTAATGGAACTGCAATACAGTATTAGTCTCAAATCCTACAATACGCTAAGTCTAGACGTTAAAGCGGCCTATTTTATGCGTATAAATCAGCTTGATGACTTATACGCAGCACGTCAGTTTTGTGAACATAAGCAATGCCCATGGCTGCTTTTAGGTGGCGGCAGTAACCTGATATTAACGGAAGACTTTGATGGTTTAGTGATGGTGATGGCTATGGAGCAGATATTTTGGCCACCTGAAGCACCCTTAGAAAGACAATCTGAAAGCTTTATGGTTAATGTGCAAGCAGGTTATGAGTGGGACCTTTTGGTACAAGAATCAGTAATAAGGGGTGCCAGCGGCCTAGAAAACTTGTCAATGATACCAGGGCAGGTTGGCGCCGCACCTATTCAAAACATCGGTGCTTATGGGGTAGAGCTTCAACATTGTCTTGAGAGCGTTGAGGTATTTGATTTTGACACAGGAGAAGCGTTTACCCTCGCCTGTGAAGAGTGTGAGTTTGGCTATAGGGACAGCATATTTAAACGTCATCCATGTTGGATTATCACCCAAGTTAGATTAGCTCTGAGCCTCAAAAATACGCCTCAGCTTAGCTATGGCATTATTGCAGACACGATTACCTTGCTCACAGGTCAATCAGCAGTCAGTGCTTCGCCACAGCAGGTCCGAGATGCGGTGATGCAAATTCGCCGCACTAAACTGCCAGATCCAAAAAAGATTCCTAATGTAGGCAGTTTTTTTAAAAATCCCATCGTGAGTCTTGGTGAAAAGCAAAAACTAGCTAAACAATGGCCGGGTATGGTGACTTATGCGGTAGATTCAGAGCACTATAAACTGGCTGCGGGATGGTTAATTGATCAACTGGGTTGGAAAGGCTTTATTGATGGGGAAGTTGGTGTTCATGAGCACCAAGCGTTAGTGCTGGTTGGTTCGGGGGCCGCTTCGGGTCATGAAGTTTTACATTTGGCTAACCGTATCAAGGCTGACGTGGCGGCAAATTTTGGTGTGATATTAGAAATAGAGCCTCGGCTGTTTAACAGCCGAGGCGAGTTTTACCTATAAGGTGAGCTTAGCCTTCTTTAGCTGCAGATTGCTCTGCTTCAGCCTTTTCACGACGACGCTTTTCACGCGGATCATTGTGAGCACGAGGGCGAGAAGAGCGCGGAGCTGCTTCATCTGCTGGGGCTAGTATTACTTCTTCTAAGGTGACCGCAGGTTCTGCTTGGGTGACTTTTTCTACTATCACCTCAGTCATCGCTTCAGCCTTGTCTGCGGCTGGAGTCTGAACTGGGGCTTTAGTCTTTGCTTCTACCGGAGCTTCATTTACCACCACAGTCACTACTTCAGTAACCGCTTCAGTAACCGCTTCAGAACTCGATTTAACATCCACCTGCTTTGGCTTTTCAACGACTTCAGCCACGACTTCAGCTACAACTTCAGCTACAACTTCAGGGCTGGGTTCGATGGTGGTTGATGTTTCAACGGCTACTTCGGCTACTTTAGCTTCTTTTGGCTTACGTTCGCGTGGTTTACGCTGGCGTGGCTTCTTGTCACTTGTTTCTTTCTTAACCACTGCCGCAGCATCAACTTTAGGTTCGGCTTCAGCATCAGGCGTAGATACTGTTGCAATTTCAACTTCAACTTCAACATCAGGCGTAGATACAGCTTCAGTGTTAGAACTAGCCTCAACCACTGCCGTAGGCAAAACTTCTACTTGAACCAAAGCTTCGGTGCTTAGCGCTTCTTCAGCAGGGCTGACACTCGCCACTGCTAAGATTTCTTCAGTTTGTGGTTTAGGATTACTGCGCTTGCCACTGCGATCACGACGACGTTTTTGATCACGGCTACGGTTGGCATTGGACTCAAAGGCTTCCTCGGGTACAGGCACTACAGGTGTCTGTGTTAAAGGTTCTACGGCTTCGACTGCCTTAGGCTCGCGATGCTTATTGCGAGTGTCTTGGCGGCGATTATTGCGCTTATCATCAGCATTACGTTCATGCTTACGTTCTTCATTACGACCTTCGTTACGAGAATCAGCATTACCTTCGTGACGTGAAGCGCTCCGCGAATCAGTATTACCTTCATTGCGCGAAGCATTGCGAGAGTCCGTATTGCCTTCGTTACGCGAAGTGTTGCGAGCATCAGCACCGCCTTCATTACGGGTATCATTACGTCGATTACCGTTACGTCCACGACGACGATCATCGTTTTGGTTGCGATTTGGAGTGTTGCGAGCACCATTACGTGACTCGTTGCGCGAAGAAGGGGTTTTAGCGGGCGCTTTTGCAACTACTTTTGCCTTAGGCTTGCTGCTAAATAATCCACCTAGCACACTCATGATACGTGCACCTAAACCAGGCACCTTAGTGGGCTTAGCTGGGGCGATACTGGCCTTAACTGGAGCCGAAGGTTCTGATTGCGGGGCTGGTTTGGCTGGCTGAATGCTTTGCACGGCAGGCTTTTCCGTAGCGAGCGGTGTTTTGGCATCAAACTCTTTGGCGTCAAAATGATGTTGAGCCAAGTCTATTTCGTAGCTCGTTTCACTGGCTTGGGCCGCTTCATGGTCATCTCGTAAACGACTGACTTCAAAATGTGGCGTATCCATTTGAGGATTTGGAATAATAACAATGCGCACACCTGCCGTTTTTTCAACTTCTAAAATTTCAGCACGCTTCTCGTTGAGAAGGTAAGTGGCCATGTTAACTGGCAGTACCACACGAATTTCAGCGGAGCGGTCTTTGCTTGCTTCTTCATTGATTAAACGAATAATAGACAAAGCTAATGATGCGACATCACGAATACTGCCTTGGCCACTGCAACGGGGGCAAACAATACCAGAGGTTTCACCTAGTGATGGACGTAAACGTTGGCGTGACATTTCCATTAAGCCAAACCGAGAGATGCGGCCAACCTGCACGCGCGCCCGATCTAATTTGAGGCTATCACGTAGTTTATTTTCCACGGCGCGTTGATTGCGCATTGGGCCCATGTCAATAAAGTCGATTACTACCAAACCACCCATGTCACGTAAACGTAACTGGCGAGCAATTTCTTCAGCGGCTTCTAAGTTGGTATTGAGGGCGGTTTCTTCAATATCGCTGCCCTTAGTGGCACGAGCTGAGTTAATATCGATAGACACTAACGCTTCTGTTGGATCGATTACAATGGCGCCACCAGAGGGGAGTGTGACTTCACGTTGAAAGGCAGTCTCAATTTGTGATTCAATTTGGAAGCGATTGAACAACGGGATTTCTTGGTCATAGAACTTGATCTTGTTCTCATAACTCGGCATTACTTGTTGCACAAAACTTAATACGTCTTGGTAAACTTTAGGCTCATCGATCAATACTTCGCCAATGTCCTGACGCAAGTAGTCACGCATCGCCCGAATGATAACGTTACTTTCTTGGTAAATTAAGAATGGAGCAGCATGTTTGTCTGAGGCTAAAGTAATGGACTCCCACAACTGTTGTAAGTAATCCAAGTCCCACTGAATATCTTCAGCACTGCGACCAATACCTGCGGTACGAACAATCACCCCTGATTCTGCTGGCACAGTGAGTTGGTTCATTACATCGCGCAGTTGCGAGCGTTCTTCACCTTCGATACGACGGGAGATACCACCTGCACGTGGGTTGTTAGGCATCAATACCAAATAACGCCCTGCAAGGCTTATAAACGTAGTTAAGGCTGCACCTTTGTTGCCACGTTCTTCTTTGTCAACCTGAACAACAATTTCTTGTCCTTCTTTTACCAGCTCACGAATACTCGAACGACCGCTTTGAGACGGGTCTTTAAAGTACTCTCGGGAGATTTCTTTAAGAGGTAAGAAACCGTGGCGTTCTGAACCATAGTCTACAAACGCGGCTTCTAAGCTCGGTTCTACACGGGTGATTCGGCCACGATAAATGTTGGCTTTCTTCTGTTCACGAGCGCCAGATTCAATATCTAGGTCGTACATACGCTGGCCATCGACCAGTGCAACGCGCAACTCCTCGGAGTGAGTTGCATTAATTAGCATTCTTTTCATGGTGTTCAAATTTCTTGAAACCCATCGACCCACGGCAATTAATATGTTTACGGGTGTACCGGGGCTAATAAGCCCTTACGGTGTAGGAAACCACTACCTTCTCGGATAAGTGTAGCTTGCAATGCGCAATCTACACTATGTTATAGGTCTGTTTTATCTAGCATTATCAATCATATAGGTTAACGTGCAAGTTAACTCACCAGCAGCTCAATTTAAATTTAAAGAGGCTCTGTTTATTCTAACGATTTGGCTATTGCCTTTGTGTGCTTGCTTCAGCACCTTAATCTTTTGTTCAGACCAGTCCATGGGTAGGGTACATCTACACCTAACACCTAGCATAAATTAATTCGCCGTAACTGGGTAAAACGGGTTGTTTTACGTTAAATAACTGGGAATACCCCAAGTTACAGCCTATTTCATTTGGATTTTGCGGTGCTAAGTATAAATTAAGCATCAACGTCAAAATCAACGGGCTGGGTTTGTCAGACCCCACCTAAAAATTGGTTAACTGAATTGGGCGATTATATTTGTGCCCAGTAACTGATAAAATGTCAGTTTCAGTGGTCGCTATGTTACCATTCACGCCCTTAGCCCGCAATTAATAAAGCCATTAGTTTTTCATTTATGCCACAAAAGCCGACTCCCCCTCCTCCGTTGACCGCCACCGCTGTTAAATTTGTCTCTATTGATGATGATAGGGCAGGTCAGCGCATCGATAATTTCCTCATGACACAGCTCAAAGGTGCGCCTAAAAGCTTGATCTACCGTATAGTCAGAAAAGGCGAGGTGCGAGTTAATAAAGGACGCATTAAACCAGACTATAAGCTTAAAGATGGTGATATTGTGCGTGTGCCACCAGTTAAGTTGCCAGAGCCTAATGCGCCAGCTGCAGTTGGTAAAGGCTTAGAAAAGCAGTTACGTGAGGCTATTTTATACGAAAGTGCGGGCTTGTTAATCATTAATAAACCCCACGGGTTGGCAGTTCATGGTGGCAGTGGCATTAACCTAGGCTTAATTGAAAGCTTACGTCAGCTATATCCTAATGAACGATCGCTGGAGCTTGTACATCGTTTAGATAGAGATACTTCAGGTTGTATTATGGTGGCTAAAAAACGGTCCACTTTGCGGGCCATTCATGCCCAACTTAGGGAGGGTGGTATCGATAAGGTCTACCAAGCATTGGTCATTGGTGGTTGGCCAAAAGCCTGTCAAAAAGTGGATGCGCCGCTGTTGAAAAACGTAGTGCAGTCTGGCGAGCGCATGGTGCGGGTTGTGCAAGAAGGTAAACGCAGCATTACTCGTTACAGAGTGCTACAAAGCCTAGGTCAGTTTACCTTAATTGAGGCCAAGCCCATTACCGGCAGAACCCATCAAATTCGTGTTCATTGCCAGCATATGGGGCACCCCATTGTGGGTGATCCTAAATATGGTGTGGATGAAGTTAATCAGGCACAGCGACAGTTAGGATTGAATCGCCTGTTTTTGCATGCGGCGCAGTTGCGCTTGGTAGACCCTAGCACGGAAAAGAAAATTGATGTGCGCGCACCCTTAGATCAGCGCTTACAGGCTGCTATCGTGCGCTTGAGCTAGTATTAGACTAATGCGTACTGGTGCTGGTGCTATTGAATTTCTTTAGTTATGCTTTATGCCGTTTAAAAATACATCCCGGTGCACCTTATGTATGACACAGATTTAGATAAAACACAGGCCAACTATCAAAGTCTTTCACCTTTGTCGCTGCTTAAGCGGGCGGCTGAGGTGTACCCTTCTATAGAAGCGCAAGTATACGGTGATATACGCCGCACTTGGTTGCAAACTTATCAGCGTTCGTGTGCCATGGCTAATGCCCTAAAAAACCGAGGCGTTAGTCTAGGAGATACGGTATCCGTAGTGTCCCATAATGGTCCAGAGTTATTTGAGTCGCACTATGCAGTGCCCATGGCTGGAGCTGTGCTTAATGCCATCAACACCCGTCTCGATGCCGCTACCATTGGTTTTATTTTTGATCATGCCGAAACCAAAGTGGTATTTGTAGACCGTGAATTTTCTGAGACAGTGGCGCTAGCCCTAACCTTGTGTAAAGCCCAACCTTTGGTAGTGGATATTGACGACCCTACTTTTGAGGGTGGTCGGCTGATAGGAACCTTAAGCTATGAACAGTTGATTGCCGAAGGTGATCAGGAAAGTCATTGGCAAATGCCAGCAGATGAGTGGCAAGCCATTAGCCTAAATTATACATCGGGCACCACAGGCAATCCTAAAGGTGTGGTTTATCACCATCGAGGTGCCTATCTAACAGCCATGAGTATGGCCCTTAGCTGGGACATGCCCAAATACCCTACATTTATGACGGTTGTGCCCATGTTCCATTGTAATGGATGGTGTTTTACATGGACTACAGCCTTATTAGCTGGCACCAACGTATTCATTCGGCACTTAAAACCAGAAACCATGCTCCAGCTGATCAAACAAGAAAAAGTGACCCACTTTGGTGGTGCACCGATTGTGCTAAATATGATTAATAATGCTGATGATAAACACAAGCAGGGCATCAATCATCAAGTTAAAGTGATGACAGCTGGAGCTGCGCCTCCAGCAGCTGTGATTGAAGCCATGCAGCACTTAGGTTTTGACGTGACTCACGTTTATGGGTTAACAGAAACCTATGGGGCTTGTGTGATCTGTGAATGGCAGCCTCAATTGTGGGATCATTTATCTGCACCAGAACAGGCCGCGTTAAAATCTCGCCAGGGTGTAAGGGGACCAGCCCAAGAGGACCACTTAGTGATGAATACAGAATTCATGACGCCGGTACCCAAAGATGGTGAAACTATCGGTGAAATATGTCTACGAGGCAATATGGTCATGAAAGGTTACCTGAAAAATCCAGCTGCCACGGCTGAGGCTTTTGAAGGTGGGTGGTTTCGTACTGGAGATCTTGCAGTTTGGCATGCAGATGGATATATGGAAATTAAGGACAGGGCCAAAGACATCATCATCTCAGGAGGAGAGAATATTTCTTCAATTGAGGTTGAGAGTGTGTTGTATAGTCATCCTGCAGTGCTAGAAGCAGCGGTGGTGGCCAGACCTGATGAAAAATGGGGAGAGACGCCCTGTGCGTTTGTCACTCTCAAAGCTGATGCCTTAGTCACAGAGCAAGACATTATCAGCTATTGTAAGGACAATATGGCGCGCTTTAAAGTACCTAAACATGTTGTGTTTGGGCCTTTACCAAAAACGGCAACTGGTAAAATACAGAAATTTTTGCTGCGTAACATGGTGCCCGCATAACAAAAATAAGGTAGAATTTTAGCCGCTATCTAAACTCAATGGTTTGGATTATTGTTAATTGTTAGAGATGTATAAACCCAATGGATGACCGTATCGATACCGCTAAACTACACAAGATTGCTAATGAACTTATGTTCTCTGGCGAACAAATAAGTGTGCAAGCTATCGCCGATAAAATGCTTATTGAAGCTAATGAAGAATTGAGTAGACAACTTGAGCATTGGTGGATTACTCAAGAAAGTAGGGTTTCTTTTCGCCGCAGTATCAGCCCAAATAATCGTCCAGATGTGCCCGAAACAGTGTACCAGTCAGTGCAGTTGATTTGGGAGAATGCCCTCAAAGATGCACGTTTAGAACTTGAATTACATTCGAAAAATGATCATCTAGTGAGTGCTTCTGGTATTGCCTTGGAAGATGAACTGTATTTGTCTAAAGCCCAGCTAGAGGCGATAGAAGGCTCCAACCAACGCTTGCGCGTTCAGTTGAGTGAAAGTCAAAATAACGTTAAAAAACTGGAAGCCGAACGTGCGATGTTGCGCAGTAACTTGCAGTCTTCCGAAACTAACGTCAGTTCCATGAACCATAAAGTATCTGAGGCTAATGCTGAAATGCAGCGCGCGCAGACCAGTAGTGAAGAAGCTAAGAAACAGCTCGATAAGCGCATGAAAGAAGAGGTCAGCCGCCATCAAGCCAGTATGAGCAAATTAGAGACCAAGATAAGCTATTACCGCCATCAATTAGACAAGCTGCGCGATGACTTTAATAAAAAGGAAGTGGCTCTAAATGCGCAAGTGCAAGACTTACAAGGCACCGTAGCCAGAAGTGCCGTTACCCATGACACTCAGTTTAGCCAGATTCGCAGCCAGGAAGAAGAATTGCGTAAATATCGTGGAGAGATTACTAGCCAATCTCGCCATATGTCACAATCTAACAGTCAAGCCTTGGCATCGACAAATCGATTGAAACGCCTAGAAGATGGGCTGCAACAACGTGAAGTTGATATAAAAGAATTGAAAAAGCGTACTATTTTAGATAAGTCTGATGCATCAAGGCGTGAGAAAGATTTAAGAAAGCTAATAAAGTCTCGAGAAGTTGAAAGTGGTGCAGTCAGCAATAAACTCAATGAACTGCAACGCACAATTATTGCCCGTGAAGAAGAAATTAGGCGTTTAACAGCTAAGCTATAACCCCTAAGTGGATTTCACACTAGGCTTTTTTGTCGACCATCATAGAAGCAGTGCCGTCAGCGACCAATTTGTCCTTTACAAAACACTGGGTTTTTAAGCTCACGCGGCCGCGGCGCTGGTTTATTTCTTCTACCGTCACTGTTGCCACAACCGTGTCGTCTATAAACACAGGGGCTCTGAATTTAATCTGTTGATCTAAATAGATACATCCAGGTCCTGGTAATTGCGTGCCTAGCACCGTAGAAATTAAACCTGCACTCATCATACCGTGGGCAATGCGCGCTTTAAATGGAGTGGTGGCAGCATAGTCTGCGTCTAAGTGAACCGGATTAGAATCACCGGTTACCGCAGCAAAGGCTTCAATGTCTTTTGCTGTGATGGTTTTTTTGTAGCTTGAAACCATACCAATACTTAAATCTTCTAAATAATACCCGTGTTGGTTAGTCACATGTTGCTCCTTTAAAAGTTGTCTCGTGAGTTCTTCGTGGAACCCTTGGGTCAGCATCATAGGCATTATTTCTCTTGGCTACAAATGTTAGGCTAAAATTAGCTTAAATCAGTCCCATATCAAATTACACCGTAATATAAAAGAGCGACTAACATGAGTGAATACCAAGCCCCTTTAGAAGAAATGAACTTCGTCATTAATCGCTTGCTTGATTTGCCTAACTTTGCCGTAGCGGTTGGCAATGAAGACGCCAGTGAAGACTTGCTACAAGCGGTATTATCAGAAGCTGATAAGTTAGCCAGCCAAGTATGGTCGCCTATTAACTATACTGGAGATCAGCAGGGCGTTAACTTGACTGCGGACGGTGTTCAGGCGGCCAGTGGTTTTAGAGAAGCCTATCAAGAGTATGCTCAAGGGGGTTGGAGTAGCCTCTACTTTAATGAGCAATACGGTGGACAAGGGTTACCCTTCACTTTTTCTATGCCCGTGTCAGAAATGATGAATGCGGCCAACATGGCGCTTGCGCTTTGCCCTATGCTAACTGCAGGGGCTACTGAAGCCATTGCTGCCCATGGCAGTGACAGTTTAAAAGAGATCTACTTAGCTAAAATGATTAGTGGTGAGTGGACCGGCACCATGAATCTTACTGAGCCCCATGCCGGCACAGATTTGGCTGCCATAACTACCACCGCCACCCCAGACGGGGAACACTTCCGGGTTAAAGGTCAAAAGATCTATATCACTTGGGGTGATCACGACATGACGGGGAACATTATTCACCTAGTGTTAGCCAAGTTGCCTGACGCGCCAGACGGTGTCAAAGGCATATCCTTGTTTTTGGTACCTAAGTTTTTGGTTAATGCAGACGGCAGCTTAGGTGATCATAATGATGTGTATGCCATCAATGTTGAGCACAAGATGGGCATTCACGCCAGCCCAACATGCGTAATGAGTTATGGCGACAATGGCGGCGCCATTGGTTATCTTGTGGGTCAACCCCATCAAGGTTTAGCGGCCATGTTTACCATGATGAACAACGAACGTTTACTCGTTGGTTTACAAGGAGTTAGTCTATCAGACCGGGCCTACCAAGGGGCCTTAGAATATGCCCGTGAACGAGTGCAATGTGCAGCTCCTGGTACTAAGCAGCGTGGTACGATTATTCACCATCCCGATGTGCGCCGTATGTTAATGACGATGCGCAGTATTACTGAAGCATCTCGAGCCATTGCTTATGTGACTGCTGCGCAGATTGATTTAAGCCAACTGTCAGCTGATGCAGCCACCAAAGGCTTAGCCCATAAGCGCGTTGGGTTACTCATTCCCATTGTTAAAGGTTGGTGTACTGAAGTGTCGCAAGAGTTAACTTCTTTAGGTGTGCAAATACATGGTGGTATGGGTTTCATAGAAGAGACAGGAGCTGCTCAACATCAAAGAGATGCACGCATACTGACCATCTATGAAGGTACCACAGGCATTCAAGCATTAGATCTAGCGGGCAGAAAAACCCTATACGACCAAGGTGAGGCCATGGCAGACCTAGTGCAACAAATGCGAGATGACTTAACCCTACATGGGCAGGCCATAACCCAGCAGCATCAGGCTGACATGAAGGAAGCCATTGATGGCCTTGAATCCAGCTACCAAACCCTGCTGCAACAAGCCCCCAATGATGTCATGTTTGCTGGAGCAATCAGCTTTGATTTATTAATGTTGAGTGGTTATGTGTGTGGGGCATGGCAAATGATGCGCAGTGCAAGTTTAGTGGCTAAGGAAGAAAACGAGGCCTTTAAAGCCAATAAGTTGGCCACGGTCGCCTATTATTTAGACCATATGCTGCCTCGTTTTGAGTCCCACCGTCGCTCCATTTTAGCAGGCAGTGAAAGTGTGATGGCCATTGGTGCTGGTGATCTTTAATGATCCGAACACCCATCATCAAACCAGATGTCTTTAAAGTTGACCCAGCCTAGGCAATTGAGTTGATGCCCCTGCACCCGCTCAGCATGATGCATCTGATGTTGGTGGTGGTACAGAGGGAGGAGTATTAACTCTTGTTGGAGGTGAACGTCCATGTCTCTAAAAGCTTCCATGCGCAGCTCTTTTTTAGCTAAGGCCAGAGCCTGGTCCATTTTTTTGCTAATAATGTTGCAAGGGAGTTTACTTTCACCTATTAATCCTCCCAGTGGCTGAGTATTTCGTACTCGCTGCCCTGAGGTGCAGGCTCAATGTGCACAACGACGCCCAGCTTTAAGGCCGATCAATGGCACGCACCAAGTGTCATGTCTTTTAGTTTAATAGCCAGCGCCATAACATTAGCCTCAGTTGTTGGATTCGGGTTCGGGTGTAGGTTTAGGTTTAGGTTATTGAGACTCTCCTAAGTGAAATACTTGTTGGTAAAAAGTCAGTTCAGCTTCCATGGCCTGAATGATATTTTTGGCTTTTCTAAAACCGTGACCCTCATCAGCAAAGGTCACGTGTGCTACCTCAATACCTTTCGACCTGAGTATTTTAACCATCATTTCGGCTTGATTGGGGGGCACAACCTTATCTTCTAGACCCTGCAAAAAGATCACAGGGCAATTAAGGCCCTCGGCATGATGGATAGGGGAGCGTTCAATATAAAGGTCTTTGCGCTGCGGGTAGGGGCCAATCAGACTGTCCAGATAACGCGACTCAAATTTGTGGGTATCAGTAGCTAGAGTTTCTAAGTCTCCAATACCATAGAGACTGGCGCCAGCTTTAAAGGTATCGGTGAAGGTGAGAGCTGAAAGCACGGTGTAGCCTCCAGCACTGCCACCCCGGATTAGGCAGCGCTGCGCATCTATCTTTTTTTGTTGTGCCAAATAACGGATGGCATTTTGGGTGTCTTCAACGTCGGCAATACCCCATGCGCCCCTTAAGGCTTGGCGATAGGTACGTCCAAAACCAGTACTGCCTCGATAATTAATATCGACTACAGCAAAACCACGACTGGTCCAAAACTGAAGTTTTAGGTTTAAGCCACTGCTCGTAGCGCCCGTGGGGCCACCATGACACATGACAATAACGGGTGGCAGTTCGTTTTCTTCTGCGCAGTAAAGCCCATTGGTGGGGGGGTAGTAAAATGCGTGCACCAGCTGGCCATTGCCACTGGGAAAAAGTATCGATTCGGGTTGGGCAAGGTTGAGGGGGTCCACATCAAGTGTGGCTGGTGCATATATAGAGGTGACCATAGTCTGCTGGTTAATGGCGATCACCTCACTGGGAAGGGCCGCCGCCCCTGCAACCATATAAAGCCCATGCTCATCGCAGGCCAGTGATTGCATGCTGGTGTATTGCGTCACTGTTGGGGTGAGCTTAGCCGCTGCAATATCAATAAAGCCACTGTGCCAAATACCCTGATCAGTCCACAGGCAAGCCATGGTGTTGGCGTCGATAAAGTCGTAGGTGGTGATACCAAACTGCCATAATGGGGCGGCAAATTCTGCCTGCATGGGCAACACCCTGCTAGCAACATCACCGTCAAGGCGGTAGATGTTCCACCAGTTACTTTGGTCGGACACAAAATACAGTGTATTGTCAGGTGACCAATGGGGCTGAAAAATGGCCTCATCACCGCTGGCGCCAGCCACTAAGGTGTTGCCAGTGACGCCCGTAGCACTGATATTAGCAAGCCATAATTGGGTGCTGTCCCAGGGCATATTAGGGTGTTGCCATTCTATCCAGCAAAGTCTTGTTTGATCAGGACTAAGGCGGGGGTAGGCATAAAAATCGGCGCCTGCCACCAGCTTGTCAATGATTGGGCTGGTATTATTAAGCGCAATAGCTGCTAAATAATTCTCTGGCTGCCGCTCTGTACTGTGTTCTTCGCACACGGCGATGAGCCGCTGGTGTTGGGCGTCGACAATAAGGTCTGCAAAACGCCAGGGTCCCTTTGGTGTGAGGGGCACGGGGCTAGTAGGGTGCTGCAGGTGCTGACAGTAAATACGTTGATCGGCCGCATTGACAAAGTAAAGGTGGTTGTCATCAAGGGTGTAAGCCATACCGCCATACTCATGTACCTTACTTTGATGGCTAAAAGGAGCAGGCAGTAAATCGCTCACTGTGCCATGACGATCACGACGCATAATAACGTTACGGCCTGCTTCCCAGGGACGACCTTCCACCCAATAGAGTGCATCCCCATAAGACTGTAAAAAACTAACACTCGGTGTGGCGCGGGTAATAAGCTCGGCACTAATGCTGGATGACCAACTGCCATAGGGTTTTGGACTGAGTGCCATATGTTTCACCTGTTCATTTGATGTTGTTGCTCAGCTTTACAAACTCAGCTTTAAGGGTTTTTCGATGGTCAGCCATAATTACAATGCGAATGGGCAGGGTTGTGTTTGAACCTTTGATAAGTCTGGCCTCTTGGGTATTGACTGGGCCTGGTAATGTACTTTCTATAATCGGTCGTGATCAAATAACTTTTGGAATTTTATCAATAAAATGTCCTGGTATAAAGTCACTTGATATAAAGTCATTGGGTTAAAGTTGTTGGGTATAAAGTCATTGGGTATATCATGATTGAGCATCAACTCACTTGGTGTTTTATATACCAAGCAGAGTAGCTTTTTTTTAGGGAGTTTAGGTCTTAAATGACCATGTAATACTAATGACGTATGGCTAGGCTTTTGAACACCATAGTATGCTCATCAATAACATAGCCTGTTACCTTGTTAGATCATATGTTCAAAATAACCCCTTAGTTTCAGGAGTAGTGATGATGCTTAAGTTTTTTCCCTATCGTTTAATAGCCACTTTAATTTCCACATCATGTGTATTTGCTGGAGCCCATGCACAGGCAAGCGAATTACATTATTCAGTGGCTAATCAAGATTTCAAAGCCCACGTGGCAGCCCCTGTGGGAGAGTCCTTGGGGAAAGTCTTTATTATTCATGATTGGGATGGCTTAAATGAATATGAAATAAAGCGTGCCGACATGTTGGCTGCATTGGGTTATGAAGCCGTTGCTCTTGATCTGTTTGGCGTTGATGCGAAACTGCAAGGATTCGAAGATTATAAACGAGAGACTGGCGCTCTTTATCAGGATCGAAGCAAGTTTCAGGAAAGAATTTCAGCTGCGGTCAAGGCTGCCTCTGCAAGTTCCCCGACCCAAGTGCCAGAATTTTTGATTGGCTATTGCTTTGGTGGAGCTGCTGTCTTAGAAGGTGCCCGTATGGGCTTAGACCTAGACGGCTTTGTTAGTTTTCACGGTGGTCTAGAGACACCAGAAGGTCAAGATTACAATAATACTAAAGCCGCCGTTCTATTACTTCACGGTTCAGCCGACCCAGTGTCTGGAATGGATAGTTTGGCAGCCACTCTTCAGCAAATGCAAAAGGCTGAAATAGCCCACTCAGCTGAGGTGTATGGGGGTGCACGTCATTCGTTTACGGTGCCAGGGTCCAGAGATTATAATGCTGATGCTGATGAAAAATCTTGGCAAGCGCTTTTAAGGTTTCTTGAAACTAAGCGATAATGAGGCACAAAAAGCCCAGCATGAGCTGGGCTTTTTGTGGGTTTTATCAATTCACAATAAAGCGGCTTATGGGTGCACTTTACAGGTTGATCCAACTAGTCTGATAAGGCTTTATCTAATGCTGGAATGGCTTCAAACAAGTCGGCAACTAAACCGTAGTCAGCCACTTGGAAGATAGGTGCTTCAGAATCTTTATTGATGGCAACAATGGTCTTAGAATCTTTCATGCCCGCTAAATGCTGGATCGCACCAGAAAGGCCTACTGCAATATAGAGATCTGGTGCAATCACCTTGCCCGTTTGGCCCACCTGATAGTCATTAGGCACAAAACCAGCGTCGACAGCAGCACGGGAGGCCCCTACAGCGGCGCCTAACTTGTCTGCAACACTTTCCAACATCTGAAAGTTTTCACCGTTTTGCATACCACGACCACCAGAGATAACAATGGCAGCAGAGGTCAGTTCAACGCGCTCCGTTTTTGAAGACGATAAACCAATAAAACGAGAAAGCCCCGAATCAGCGCAGGCATCGACCACTTCTACAGGAGCAGAGCCACCCGTTTCAGCGGCGGCATCAAACTTGGTGATGCGCACAGTAATGAGTTTGATACGGTCACTTGATTGCACTGTAGCCATGGCGTTACCAGCGTATACTGGGCGTACAAAGGTGTCTGCCGAGATAACTTCGCTGATTTCAGATATTTGACTCACATCGAGTAACGCTGCAGCCCGAGGCATGAAGTTTTTACCAAAGGTAGTGGCAGCAGATAACACATGGCTATAGTTGTCAGCGATTGAAACCACTAGGTTGGCCACATTTTCTGCCAACTGGCCTTCTAGACTGGCGTGGTCTGCAAGTAGCACACGGTTTACACCAGTAATTTGAGCGGCGGCTTGCGCCGCTGTGCCACAGTCGTTGCCAGCAATCAGTAGATCAATGTCACCACCAATTTGTTGGGCAGCGGTAACTGTATTTAAAGTAGCGCCAACTAAGCTGACGTTATCATGTTCTGCAATAATCAAAATGCTCATAGTGGGTTCCTTAAATAACCTTAGCTTCGTTACGCAGCTTGTCAACCAACTCGGCCACAGTTTCAACAATCACTCCAGCCTCACGGGCAGGGGGCTCAACCACTTCGAGTGTAGTCAAGCGGTTAGCCGTGTCTAAACCTAAGTCGGAAAGGTTGATCTTATCAAGTGGTTTACGCTTGGCTTTCATGACGTTCGGTAAAGAGGCATAGCGTGGCTCGTTCAAGCGAAGGTCTGCAGAAATCACCGCAGGCATGTTAACGTTGATGGTTTCTATACCCGAGTCTACTTCGCGTGTCACTTGCGCTGTGCCATCGACAAGTTCAAGCTTCGAAGCAAAGGTGGCCTGTGGCCAACCTAATAGAGCAGATAACATTTGTCCCGTTTGGTTACATTCATCATCAATGGCTTGTTTGCCAACTAAAACAAAGTCAGGAGTTTCTTTTTCTACAATGGCTTTAAATACTTTAGCCAGCGCTAAAGGCTCTAAAACATCTTCAGTGAGCACTAAAATGGCACGGTCTGCACCTAATGCTAGGGCGTTACGCAAGGTCTCTTCTGACTTTGCCGCACCAATAGACAAGGCTATGACCTCTTCAACAGCGCCTGATTCACGCAAACGAAGGGCTTCTTCTACGGCATTTTCACAAAACGGATTCATGGTCATTTTGGCATTAGTTAGGTCGATACCTGATTTGTCTGCCTTAACGCGGGCCTTAACCTGAGGGTCTAGAACGCGTTTTACGCCAACTAAAACTTTCATGGAGATGATCTCACTTAAATATAAATTCCAGTGCTGGCTTATGCCAACACCAATAACTGCAGGCAGTTTAAACCTGCCCACCAAGAAGTCAACGCTACTCAGTATAAAACCCTAGCTCAAGCTTAATGGTTAGCTTGAGCCAAACTGTTAGTAATTATTGCGCTAACTGACTAAGCGCGCAATTTAACATTTTCTGGGTCGAAAGGTGACTCTTCAACCACGGTGGCTTTATACATCTCACCTAAAATTTCAATTTCCAATTCGGTGCCGACAACGGCGAGCTCTGGCTTAACCATACCTACGGCGAGGGACTTGCCTACACGCCAACCGTAACCGCCAGAGGTGGCACGACCGATGACTTCGCCATCTTTGTAGATGGCCTCAGAACCGCGGGCATCTGCATCTGTCACTCCGTGAACTTCGATGGTTGCGAAAGCATTTTCTGCGCCACGCTCCTGCCATGCGATTAATCCATCTTTACCTATAAAGTCGCCTTCTTTGTCTAAACGCACAAAACGGCTTAGGGCAGATTCCATGGCTGAGTATTCAATGGACATTTCACGAGGGATTAAACGGTAAGATTTCTCTAGGCGCATGCAATCCATGGCGCGAATGCCAAAGGGTTTAATATCGAACTCAGCGCCAGCCTTCATGACTTCATCAAAGATGTAGTTTTGCATCTCGATGGGGTGGTGCAGTTCCCAGCCTAATTCACCAACAAAGTTGACACGCAGGGCTTCAGCCGTGGCGTAACCAACGTTGATTTTCTTACCGGTTAACCATTTGAAGCTTGCATTGGACAGGTCGGTATCGGTTATCTTTTGCAACACCTCCCGTGCACGGGGCCCAGCTAAAACAAGCACACCAGTGTTGGTGGTGACTCTTTGAACATCAACACTGCCATCGGCGGGCTTAAGCTTAAATAGGTAATCATGATCGTGAGTTTCAAAGGCTCCGGCGGACACCAGATAGTAGCTCTGTGGACCTGTTTTGTAGACGGTGAATTCAGAGCGCACACCACCATTGAGGGTAAGCATGTGGACTAAGGCAATACGACCAATGGTTTTCGGCATTTTGTTGGCAAAGATATACTCTAACCATGCTTCTGCGCCTGGGCCTTTGACAATGGCTTTAGCAAAGGCAGACATGTCTAACAAACCCACTTTCTCAGTCACATGTTTGCACTCGTTACCTACAAATTCATGGTAGTTAGACCGACGAAATGAGTTCTTTTCAACGATGGGACCACCATCAAGGGGCTCAGAGAAGTTTTGATTCCACAGTACTTGATCGACCTTGTCAGTGGCCAACTCTTCAGCAGTTAAGGCGTAATCTTTGGTAGGCATAAACCAGTTAGGACGCTCCCAGCCGTACACACTTCCAAACACTGCACCCAGGGCTTTCATGCGGTCGTAACAGGGTGTGGTCTTGAGTGGACGAGCGGCTTCACGCTCTTCGTCTGGGTAGTGGGTGGTAAAAACGTTAGCGTAAGCTTCTTGGTTCTTTTCCTTAAGGTAGCCGCGGGTGGCATATGGGCCAAAGCGGCGAGGGTCTACGCCCATCATGTCCACAGTCGGCTCACCATCGATCATCCACTCAGCTAATTGCCAGCCAGCGCCACCAGCAGCAGTAATGCCGAAGGAATGACCTTCATTGAGCCAGAAGTTCTTCAGTCCAGGTGCAGGGCCTACAATAGGATTACCGTCTGGCGTGTAAGCAATGGCGCCGTTGTAAACTTCCTTAACGCCAACTTCGGCAAAGGCAGGCACCCGGTTCATGCAGAATTCTATGTGGGGCATTAAACGATCAAGTTCTTCGTTGAATAGCTCGTATTCACAATCGTCTGATGGCCCATCAACGTAAACGCAAGGCGCACCTTTTTCGTAGGGGCCTAACAATAATCCACCGGCTTCCTCGCGCAGATAGTAACCGCCGTCTGATTCGCGTAGGACTCCCATTTCAGGCAATCCTAGCCTCTTTCTTTCTAAAATCTCTGGGTGCGGCTCAGTGACAATGAACTGGTGCTCTACTGGGATTACAGGAATGTCTAAGCCAACCATTTCACCAGTCTTACGGGCAAAACTACCGGTACAGGAGACCACATGTTCGCAGCTTATGTCGCCTTTATCCGTTTTAACAATCCAGCTCTGATCAACTTGCTGCTCAATACCGATGACCTTAGTAAATCGGTAAATTTCAGCACCCATGTCGCGCGCCCCTTTACACAGTGCCTGAGTAAGGTCGGCGGGTTGAATATAGCCATCATCTGGGTGTTGAATAGCACCTAGTAAGCCTTCGGTGTTGCACAGGGGCCAAACTTCTTTAACTTGTTCAGGCGTAAGAAAATTAGTGGTTACACCCACAGTTTTAGCAACCCCGGCGTAATATTTATATTCGTCCATGCGGTATTCACAGTTAGCTAAACGAATATTAGATACCACAGAAAAGCCAACGTTCATGCCCGTTTCTTTTTGCAATTCATGATAAAAGTTAACCGAATACTGGTGCAGCTTACCGACCGAGTAACTCATGTTGAAAAGTGGCAGTAAGCCAGCGGCATGCCACGTAGAGCCTGACGTCAGTTCTTTGCGTTCAACCATGACAACGTCGGTCCAACCTTTTTTGGCTAAATGGTACCACGTACCTGCGCCAACAACACCACCGCCGATGACAACGACTTTAGCAGAAGATTTCATGTGTGCTTGCTCCTGAAGAAAGAGTAGATACCCCAGCGTGCGCGATTGCCAACGGGGTGAAAATAATGAGCAAATTTTACCCATGGGTCTGAGGCCTAACTTGTCAAAAAGCGACTCACAGTAACGAAACACGAGACGCTTTGGAATAATGGCTTAAGCTCACTTGATCATGTAGCTCGATTTGCCACTTTTTAAACGCCATGGGTGAAGCCATCTTTGGGCCTTATGCGCGGGCGTTACAGCGACTATAGCAAGCAGCAAAGAGTGCTTAAATGATTTTGTTTTTGCGAGGTCATAGAGCCTTAAAAAACCATCGATATTAAGTTCGATGTTACCTAAATAATGCCTACAGGGCGCATATATATTGTAGGTTACTCGTTGTGAAATTATTATGGGCTTGTTTGGGAAGAATGAAGTTATGGGATGGCTATCCTATTATCAGCGTTACAACGAATTGTTGGTCTAACGGTTAAAGGTTGTTTTTAACAGGGCGCCAGTCCCATGTTTGCCTTGGCAAAGCCTTGATTCATGGTGTTTACTGGTGAGATGGCGCTGGTGGTGTGCAGACTTGAGTGGGCCCTATGGTGGGCAACAACTGTGGCCTATATAAGGCCACATAAGGCCACATAAGGCCAAGAAAGACTTAATGAGGGGTCGGCAACTGGGATGGCTTTTGGCGAGCATGGGGGCTGGCGCACAGCCTTAATAACGACACTCTTTGGTCACTCATAAAGCATCTTAATTTAATTTCAAAGTGAGCCTTGTAGACTGGCAAATTTATACTATGATTAGCTGTATCATCACCTAGGCTTTGCCTAATAAGTAGTTTATTTAAACCACTATTTGAATGGTTCACCTATGCATCCTGTCTATTCTCAAGTTCTGACCAGTTATAGCCTTTACGATGAAGTCGATATGCTTCAAGCGGGTGGGCATGAATTCAAATTAGCCTGCCGTTACGAATACCAACAATGTTACCTTCGAGCCCAGTTTTGGTATCAAACTGGAGCAAGAAAAGGTCATTGCCAAGCACAGAATAATTTAGCGGTAATGTATGCCCTTGGGCGTGTAGAAGTTGCATCACCTGTAGATGCTTTGGATTGGTTTTTAAAAGCTGCCGAACAGGGCGACAAAAAAGCCCAGTGTAATTTAAATTGCTTACAACTAGATAATGACCCTTTGGGCAACCCACACTTTGTGATCTAACTTTCCTTATGCCTTATTCGGGGCTAACGCAGGCGTAATGGGCTGTGTATAATGTGGCTTTAATTTGTCACAATAGACCCAAGCAATGCAATCGAAACAACGCGTGCTCACAGGCATTACCACAACTGGAACACCCCATCTAGGTAACTATCTAGGCGCACTCAAACCTGCGGTGATTGCCAGCCAGCAAGTTGACACGGATAGTTTTTATTTCCTCGCCGATTACCATGCCCTTATTAAGTGTCAAGACCCTCAAACAGTGCATCGTTCTGGCCGTGAGATCGCTGCAATTTGGTTAGCATTAGGTTTAGATACAGACAAAGCCACTTTTTACCGCCAGTCGGATATTCCTGAAATTCCCCAACTTGCCTGGTTTTTAACCTGTATGACGGCTAAGGGTATGATGAATAGAGCCCATGCGTATAAAGCTTCTGTCGACGAAAACCAGCGTCAATCTAGCGTTGACTTAGACCAAGGCATCAGCATGGGTCTATACAGCTATCCAATTTTGATGGCCGCAGATATCCTCATGTTTAATGCGCATCATATCCCAGTCGGTAAAGATCAAATTCAGCATATTGAAATGTGCAGAGACATTGCCATGCGCTTTAACCACACCTATGGCGAGCACTTTGTGTTGCCAGAAGCCATGGTGGAAGAGGGCGAGCCCAAGGTGTTGTCGGGCCTTGATGGTCGAAAAATGAGTAAAAGTTATGGCAATATTATTCCTTTATTTGCTCCTGCTGATGAGTTACGAAAACTTATTTTTCAGATCACCACCAATAGCTTGCAGCCCGGCGAAGTAAAAGATCCACAGACCTGTACTTTGTTTGAAATATACAGTGCCTTTGCCAGCCACGAGGAAACCATGGTAATTCGCCAAGCTTATGCCAATGGTATTGGCTGGGGGGAGATGAAAGGCCAGCTGTTCGAGTACCTAAACGACTACTTAAGCCCTGCTCGCAAGCGCTATGACGAAATTATTACTGACCCCGCCTACATTGAATCAGAACTCCAAAAAGGCGCAGCCAAAGCACGCGCTCACAGCGAACCCTTTATGCAGCGCCTGCGCTCAGCCGTGGGCATTATGTCTTTAGTGGCGGAGTCGGGTGCTAAGCATCATGCCACTAAGGTCAAAAAAGAACTTAATCCAGAAGCCCAAGCTAAGGCTGATGCGGGCAAAGCTAAAGCTATGGCCATTGCCAAGCAAAGGGCTGATGAAGATGCCCAGCAGCTGGTAATGCAGGTTAATGAGTTGCTTAAAAAAATTGGCGCCAGCAATAATCCCCAAGCTGCTGGTGAAGAAGCTTTAGAGGCCTTGCAAACCCAAATAAACGGCGCCAAAAAGAAAGCTAAGAAAAACCTACAACAAACCTTTGAATTACTTCAGCAACGGTTAAGCAGTTAACCGAGTTAATTAAGTTAAGGAGCTGCCTTTGGCCAAGCACATTGTTATTGTAGAAGATGATCGGGACCAGCGAGATAACTACCAATTTGCCCTTGAGCAACGTGGTTATCGTGTGACGGCCTACGCGGGTAAAGATGAGGCTGAGGCGGGTTTAAAGCAGCAGCGGCCTGATTTAGTCATACTTGATATCATCATGAATGAAAATATTGATGCAGGTTTTCAGTTATGCGCGGCCCTGCTGAAAATTCATCCTGAACTTCCAGTGTTATTTCTGACCGAACGCGTGGGCGAAATTGACCGAATTTTAGGCCTGAGGATGGGCGCGTGGGATTATCAACCCAAACCCGTTTCATTGGATTTTTTAGCAGAAAAAGTAGCAACACTCATCCGTTTAAGTGATATAAGGGTAGTGACAGCAGAAACCGACGATCAAAATGTACGCGTTATAGGCCACTTACAACTGCTAGAAGAAAGCCGTCAGGCTAAATGGAGAGACCAGGTCATCGCCGGACTGACACTAACTGAATTTCGCATGATCGAGGCTCTTACCCGCAGGCCTGGCCATATTTTAACTTACGACACCTTAGCCCAAGCCACACACCAACATTATGTGTCTAACAACACCATTAGTACCCACATTCGTAATATAAAACGCAAACTAAAAAACATTGATGCTCAATTTGATGCTGTAAAATCTGAATATGGTATGGGCTATCGCTGGTCGGAGCATTAATGTTTTTAACTAACAGGCGCCTAAGATTTCGATTGAATACCCAAGTCTTGGTATTTGCCTTGGTATTAATCAGTATCCCATGGTTATCTTATCGTTTCGTGGCAGAAACTCGTGTGTTTATGATTGAAGGCCAAACCCAGGCTCAAGAACAATTAGCCCGCGGTATTGTGACCTTATTCCAAGGGCGCGATGATCTATTAGCCGAGTTACCTTATCTCGACAGTCAACAGGTTGTTTTTAGCCACCCCTTATTGGGCCAGGCCACAGTCGATGGGTACACCAATGAGTGGTTAGATTTCCAGTTATTTGCTAACCATTTTGGCGCCGGTGAGGAGAGTGAAGACGGCTATAGTTTATTACTGGGGGAGAAAGATGATCGTATTTTTGGGCTGGTACGTATCCAAGATAATAAAACTGTTTTAAAAACTAAAGGCGCAGCCACATTAGACTTAAGTGATCATTTACGACTGTCCTTGCCAGATCGAAATGGCAATGAAAGAAGGCTAGTGATTGTAGCTACCAATGCCGGTGCAATGGAGGTGTGGTACGTTAAAGAAGATTGGGCCACCCCGCAATACCGCAGTCCTTCATCATCGTTTATTATTCAAGCAGTCATGCGCCCACTGGTAGATGGTTATTTGGTTGAATTTGCATTACCAAAATATTTTTTAAATCAGCGCCAAGAGTTTGGTTTAGCGGTGGCCGATGTTGATAGTGAAGATGGCACTATGCGTCATCTCAAAACCTTAGTCGGTGCCGATACCACTATTGAAAGCCACTTTAATCTATTAGCCATGCGCGCACCGGAGGCTAATAAAATCCTCTCTAGCCTGAGCCGTTCTGATTCGCAAATTGTGATCTACGATAATAATTTGCAAGTGCGTGCTAGTGTGGGCCAAGTGAGTCCACCTAAGTCTGAGCAGGTTAAGCCTGAGGATTTTTTAGAAGGGATTCAAAGTTGGCTTAATCAAGGCCTCGATTGGTTTATCGCTATTCCAGACTATTTGAATCCAGTTCAAGCCGCCAGCCAAGAACGAGATTTGCTCAACCGGGCCTTAGACAAAAAGTTTGCCAGTGGGCGTTGGCATAAAAGCGCTGCGGAGCAAGTGTTTGCTGTTGCTGCGCCTATTTTAGACCAGGAAGGCGAATTACTTGGAGTGGTGCTGATTAAGCAGTCAACAGCACAAATACTGGGTTTGCAACGGCAGGCTATGGAAAACATTGCCTTACTCAGTTTATCGACCATGCTGGTTATTTTATTGGTTTTATTGTTATTTTCATGGCGCCAAGCCATGCGCATTAGACGTTTAGGCAGGGAAGCGCAGCAAGTCGTTGACCCAGATGGAAGGTTAAGAACGGATCAGTTGTACAACGAAATACGTGCGGGTGACGAAATGGGTGATTTAGCCCGCAGCTTTTCAGGTGTAGTGGCTCGGTTGCACGAACACCAAGAATTCATGAGCACCATGCCTCGTACCTTGCGTCATGAGGTGAATAACCCCCTTAATGCAACGATGACGTCGTTAGAAAATATGCAGATGCACGGTGTATCAGAGGGTCAGCAACGCTATATTGATAGCGCTCAAAGGGGGTTGGTTAAGATTAGTGCCATTGTCGAAAAACTGGCGGATGCGGCTAATTTGGAAGCCGCCTTACATGAAGATGAGTTGGAACCGTTGGATTTATTGCATTTGTTAAAAACCTATGTACATCATCAAAATCCGGCCACCCTAGGTGGTTCAGCAGACGTCGTATTTGAGGCAAATCAGCAGTCCATCTATGGTGCAGGTGTTGACTACCGCATAGAGCAACTGCTGGATAAACTGCTTGATAACGCGAGAGATTTTCGTGATGAGGCTAGTTTGGTAACGGTACGTTTATTTCAACAAGACTACGATTGTTTCCTAGAAGTGGAAAATAATGGCCCCAGCATCCCCTCAGAATTGATGGCTGGAATGTTTAACTCCATGGTATCAGCCCGCGCTGCTGGGGCTGGTCACGCCCATTTTGGTTTGGGGTTATATATTGTACGATTGATTAGTCAATTCCACGGTGGCAGTGTTTCGGCTCATAACTTGATACAACCCGAAGGTGTCATGTTTAGGGTTAAATTACCTATATTATTGGTGTAGATCATGCCCAAACCCACGCCAGTATCAATCTCTGCCAAAGCCTTAATAATGCTGGTCAAAGCCTATCAATACTTATTAAGCCCACTATTGGGCAGCAATTGTCGCTACACGCCTTCGTGTTCGAGCTACACCATAGAGGCGATTCAGTTACATGGTGCGGCTAAGGGTTTTTTAATGGGCGTCTGGCGCATTCTACGCTGTAATCCATTTTCTAAAGGCGGCTACGAGCCAGTTCCTGGCAGTTGTGAACATGCCCAAATGTCTGCTCAGGACCCCTCGTCAAAATAACCAACGATGGGGTTTGATTGCACAATATTTAACGGCATTCATTGGCCGCCGCCCAAAGCAGATTAATCTAACCCAGCAAAGGGGAACTCATCGTCTTCCGCCTGCCAACCACCCAACTGTTTCCAACGGTTGACGATAGTGCAAAATAACTCTGCTGTTTTTTCTGCATCATAACGGGCACTGTGGGCGTCTTGATTGCTAAACCTAATATCGGCTGCCGCACACGCCTTAGCTAACACGGTTTGACCATAGGCCAAGCCTGCTAATGTCGCTGTATCAAAACAAGAAAAAGGGTGGAAGGGGTTACGTTTTTGTTGGCAACGATGAACTGCTGCATTAATAAAATTCAAATCGAAAGCCGCGTTATGGCCCACTAAAATAGCACGTTTGCATTGGCTAGCTTTCAAGGCTTTACGGATAGGTTTAAACAGTTGGTCTAACGCCTCACGCTCACTAATGGCTTGGCGCTCTGGATCTGCTGGATCGATGCCAGTAAATTCTAAAGCGGCAGCTTCTAAATTGGCGCCTTCAAAAGGTTCAATATGGCAATCTATGGTTTCTTTTGCATACAGTAAACCCTCTTCATCCATATCAATAATAACCGCAGCCGCTTCTAGAAGCGCATCTGTTTGGCTATTAAAACCTGCGGTTTCTACATCTACGATAATAGGCAAATAGCCCCGAAAGCGATCTTTAATCACGTGTTTATGCCTCCATTTTCCAGTTAAGGGTTTCGCCAGCACCTAGAGGAATGATGATGTCATCTCCAAAACTTAGGCTAGACGGAACCTGCCAGTCGTGTCGGATTAAGGTGATGGTGTCGTTATTATGTGGCAAACCATAAAATTTAGGGCCGTTTAAGCTTGCAAAGGCTTCCAACTTATCAAGGGCATCAAAAGACTCAAAGGCTTGGGCATAGAGTTCAATGGCGGCGGGTGATGAATAGCAGCCGGCACAGCCACATGCGCTTTCCTTGGCTCCTTGAGCATGGGGTGCGGAGTCTGTGCCTAAAAAGAATTTTTCACTGTCACTGGCTACAGCCGCCTGCAAAGCTTGCTGATGAGTGTTGCGCTTAAGCACGGGCAGGCAATATAAGTGTGGTTTAACACCTCCCACTAGTAAGTCGTTGCGGTTATACAGTAAGTGCTGTGGGGTAATGGTTGCGGCAACGCAATCACTGGCATCAGCAACAAACTGAGCTGCGTCACTGGTGGTAATGTGTTCAAACACACATTTGAGCTTTGGGAAACGTTGTAATAAGGGGCCTAAATGTTGCTCAATAAAGCTTTTTTCACGATCAAAAATATCCACATGAGAATGAGTCACTTCCCCATGAACCAACAATGGCATGCCCAGTTCTTCAAGCTTTTCTATAGCAGGGTAGATGTTTTCAAGCTGGGTGACCCCCGCTGCAGAATTAGTTGTGGCCCCTGCTGGGTAAAGTTTAACCGCCTTGACTATAGTGGAATCAAAAGCCCGCTGAATTTCTTGCGCACTGGTGTGATCTGTTAAATAAAGTGTCATTAGAGCGGTTAAAGAACTATGTTGCGCATCCAAGCGGGCTTTATAGGCTATGGCCATGGCAGTATCTACCACCGGAGGTGTTAGGTTGGGCATAATCATGGCACGGCCAAATTGTGCGGCGGTGTCTGCCACAGTGCGCTTCAGCACGGCACCATCACGCAGGTGCAGGTGCCAATCGTCAGGGCGGATTAGGGTCAGTGATTGCATGGGAAATTCTCGAGCCCAGTGGCTAGTCGGTTGGATCAAACAATAGTCCTCATTTTATCAGGACTGAGGTTAATAAAATACTCACAATCGGGTAATTGTTGCTTGCTAATGCTGTGCAGGCACAAGCATCCATGTATAATTTATTAATAAGATAACGCATTATTTTTTGTTACAAGGATTTCACTGCTATGGCAGACATCAAAAAAGTAGTACTCGCCTATTCTGGTGGTTTAGACACCTCAGTTATTGTTAAATGGTTGCAGGAAACCTATGACTGTGAGGTGGTGACCTTTACCGCTGACTTAGGGCAGGGCGAAGAAGTCGAGCCTGCTCGAGCTAAAGCCGAGGCTTTAGGTGTTAAAGAAATTTATATCGAAGACTTACGAGAAGAATTTGTCCGAGATTTTGTGTTTCCTATGTTTCGTGCTAATGCAGTGTATGAAGGTGAATACCTTTTAGGCACCTCTATTGCACGCCCATTAATTGCCAAACGCTTGATCGAAATTGCTAACCTAACGGGGGCTGATGCTATTTCCCACGGTGCCACAGGAAAGGGTAATGACCAAGTGCGTTTTGAGTTGGGTGCTTATGCCCTAAAACCAGGCGTAGAGGTAATTGCACCATGGCGTGAGTGGGATTTGAGTTCTCGTGAAAGCCTTATGGATTATTGTGAAAAGCATAATATCCCAGTGGACTTCAAAAACAAAAAAAGCTCACCTTACTCTATGGATGCCAACCTGCTGCACATTTCTTATGAAAGTGGCATGCTCGAAGACCCTTGGCACCCTTCAGATGAAGAGATGTGGCGTTGGAGTGTGTCTCCAGAAGCTGCTCCTGATAAAGCCACTTACATTGAATTAGATTACCAAAAAGGGGATATTGTCGCCATCAATGGTGAATCTATGAGCCCTGCAACGGTGTTAACTGAACTCAACCGTGTCGCTGGAGCCAATGGCATAGGACGCTTAGATATCGTTGAAAACCGCTATGTGGGTATGAAAGCTCGGGGCTGTTATGAAACACCGGGGGGCACTGTGATGCTTAAAGCTCATCGCGCCATTGAATCGATTACCATGGACCGTGAAGCAGCCCACCTTAAAGATGAAATTATGCCACGCTACGCTAAGTTAGTTTATAACGGCTATTGGTGGTCTGAAGAGCGTCATAAGTTGCAAGCGTTAATTAACCGCTCACAAGAGTATGTTAATGGTACGGTCAAACTGAAACTCTATAAAGGCAACGTGGATGTAGTGGGCCGTAAATCTAATGATAGTCTGTTTGATGCCGCCATGGCGACCATGGAAGATGATGCGGGAGCCTATAATCAGCAGGATGCAGCGGGTTTCATTAAATTGAACGCGTTGCGTATGCGCATTGAGTCAAGTAAAGGTCGTAACTTGCTAAAGTAGCATTAAGACCAGCATGATCGAGCACAAAGCCAAGCCATTGCTTGGCTTTGTGCTGTTTAAGGGTGATTAATTAAAAGATCCATTATTTCTCCACTATTGGTGCAATTTTTATCCATCTTCACAGTCCTTAATAGGCATAGAAGATAACGAGGAGTTCCCAATGCAGTGTTTCATTCCTTTTTCTGAAGAAGTTTTAGAGCAGCACCCTGATTTATTGGCTAGTGGGTTAGTGCCATTTCGTGAAGAATATTTACATTACACCATGGAATTTGAAGTTGTGTCACCAGATCAAGCAAAGAGTTTGGCGCCCACAGACTTCTCGTTTAATGCAAAAGGTCATCATAAAGTTCAAGCCATATAAATTGTGAACTTTTAAGTTTAGTGTTGGTCAGAGTAGTACAGTGAGTAAAAACCCGTGCCTTATACAGGTAACCGCTTCCCCTTCGGTTAACTTGTATAGGGCATTTTTTTGCTGTTTTTTTGAGTTAGCTAAGAGCCACCATGATGGCGGCTTAGCTTAGCTGGCCTAGCGAGCAGGGCGCTTGCTGGGGCTGTTGGATTTACGCCAAGGGTCATTTTGTTTAGCGGGTTGGGCGGCTCCAGAAGGCGATTGAGGGGCTCTGCGTTGGTTCGAAGTAGACAAGGCAGACTTGACCTGTGGTTTTCTCTTTCTAGGTGCTTGCACAGTCAACTGTTCAGACTTTAGCTTAGGCTTTTTGGGCCTCTTGTTTTTTAGTGCACGTAGGTCTTGTGACGGTGGCAATTCATGAACCGGAATAAAGCCCTCAATATAGTCTCTTTCTAGGTGCTTTTGAATGAGGTGTTCAATGGATTCTAGGAATTCAATTTCATCGGCACACACTAAAGAGATGGCTTGGCCTGTTTGGTTGGCTCGGCCTGTTCTGCCAATGCGGTGCACATAATCTTCGGCAATATTGGGTAAATCATAGTTTACCACTTGGGGCAGCTGATCAATGTCTAATCCACGTGCAGCGATATCCGTTGCAACTAGGACTTTAACTTCGCCTGCTTTAAATTGAGCTAAAGCACGAGTACGAGCCCCTTGGCTCTTGTTACCGTGGATGGCATCAGCGCTAATGCCTCCACCCACGAGCCATTTAGCCAGCTTATTACAACCGTGCTTAGTGCGGCAAAACACCAATACTTGAGACCACTGATTGCTCACAATCAGTTCCTGCAATAACGCAGGCTTTTGTTTTTTATCCACCGGGCACAGCCACTGCTTAACCGTTGGTGCGGTAGTATTGGCAGGGCTAACGTTAATTTCTACCGGATTGTTCATCAGGCCTTTCGCGAGGGATCTGATTTGATCGGCAAAAGTGGCTGAGAACATGAGGTTTTGGCGATTTTTTGGCAAGAAAGATAAGATGCGCTTTAAATCATTAATAAAACCCATATCCAACATACGATCGGCTTCGTCGAGAATAAGCACTTCAAGTTGGTCAAATCTCACTGCCTTTTGTTGAAATAAGTCCAGTAGTCGGCCAGGAGTCGCAACTAAAACATCGGCACCACGGCGTAAACGCATCATCTGTGGATTAATTTTAACACCACCAAATACCACCGCTGAAGTTAACGGCAAATCGGTACCATAGGTGGCAACACTTTCTGCGACCTGAGCTGCAAGCTCACGAGTCGGGGTGAGGACTAAGGCGCGGACTTGGTTAGCGTTGGCACGTTGGCCTTTAGCTAGTCGTTGTAATAACGGTAAGGTAAAGGCTGCTGTTTTACCGGTGCCTGTCTGGGCAGCAGCCATAACATCGTCACCCGCCAAAATAGCAGGAATCGCTTTCTCTTGGATTGGGCTTGGAACGGTATAACCCTTGCTCTCTATAGCGGTTAATAGGCGTGGCTCAAGTCCAAGTGCGGCAAATGACATGGGGTATCTCAGTAATAGGGGGTTTAGGGCGCAGGAGCATACAGGAAATGGCTTAAAAACGCCATTTAAAGCGTCTATTTAGAGCTTCTTGTACAATCGTATAATGGGCAAATTAAACCCGTTACGGTACAATTGACTTATCTAAGCCCACCTATTGTAGTGCCCCTAAAAATGCCAAGTAAACAGTTTCTGATTGAACCCGCAGAACAATTCGTAAACTTCCTGAATGCCCTTGATGAAAGTGGGTTTTTAGGTGAAATATCGCCTCATCAGGCGGATCGACTTATTGCATCTACCGATAATAGTGTTTACCAGTTGTTACCCCAAGGTGTGCTTTATCCAAAGCATGAGCAAGACCTGAAAACCATCTTTACCCTTGCTGCCCAAACAAAGTTTAACGATATTTACTTTGCTCCACGTGGCGGTGGCACCGGGACCAATGGTCAATCCTTAACCGATGGCTTAGTCATCGATTGTTCCAAACATTTAACCTCGATACTTGATATTGATGTGGAGGCTGGCTGGGTCAAGGTGCAAGCTGGGGTGATTCGAGACCAACTTAATGATTACCTGCGGCCATTGGGTGTGTTTTTTGCGCCAACACTCTCTACCAGCAACAGAGCAACCCTAGGGGGCATGGCTAACACGGATGCCTGTGGTCAAGGGTCTCGTATTTATGGCCGTACCAGTAATCACGTGCTTGGTCTCAATCTTGTGTTGGCCAATGGCCAGCAGATCACGAGTGAAGAGATGTCCAGTGAGGCTTTGCGCTTAAAAATCGAAACCGGTGGCGAAGTCGCTAAATTGTATCAACAGGTGAGTGATCTGGTCACCCAAAAACAGGCCCTTATTAACGCCCGCTTCCCTAAACTGAATCGGTTTATGACGGGATATAATTTGGCACATATTCACAGTGAGCGTGGGTTTGATTTAAGCAAACTCATTTGCGGCTCTGAAGGGACCTTGGCGTTAGTCTCAGAATTAACACTTAAGCTCACGCCAATTCCGCGCGCCAAAGAATTATTAGTATTGCGTTACCAGTCGTTTGACGCTGCATTACGTGATGCGACCTTACTGGCGCAGCAAAACCCTGATGCTATAGAAACCATTGACGACACCATACTGAACTTAGCTAAGGGGGATGTTATTTGGCCCCAGGTTGCCCGTTACTTAGAGCAACAAGATAACCAAACATTGGCGGCTATTAACCTGGTCGAGTTTGGAGCGATGGATGGCCCTGAACTGGCTGCTAAGTTAGATGTGATCTGTGACCAGTTAACTGCTAAGCAGGCAAGCTATGAAAGAATTTCTGCGCCACAAGAGATGGCTATCTTTTGGGAATTGCGCAAAAAAGGGGTAGGGCTACTGGGCAACCTTCCAGGCAAAAAGCGCCCCATCGCTTTTGTAGAAGACACGGCGGTCCCACCCGAACATTTAGCAGACTATATTGTTGAATTTAGGCAGTTGCTTGATGCAATGGGCGTCGTCTATGGTATGTATGGTCATGTTGATGCCGGTTGCCTGCATGTCAGGCCTGCGCTCAACATGCGTGACCCAGAGGATGCCTTAAAGCTAAGAGTGATCTCTGATGCAGTTCAGGCTCTAGTGCAGAAATATCAAGGGGTAATGTGGGGTGAACACGGTAAGGGTTTCAGGAGTGAATACACCGAACAAACCATAGGTGCTGAACTTTATCAGGACATGCGTCGCATCAAGACATGGTTCGACCCTTACAATCAACTTAACCCTGGCAAAATATGTACGCCCTTGGGTGCCGAAAAAGACCTAGTTAAAGTGGATGACCCGCGCACCCGCGGTAGTCAAGATCGTCATATTGGCGAAACCATTATTGAACATTGGCAACCCGTCGTGTCTTGTAATGGCAATGGGGCTTGTTTCAACTACCAGCCAGAATCTGCTATGTGTCCCTCGTATAAGGCCACTAAGGATCGTGTTCAGTCGCCCAAGGGCAGAGCTAGCCTATTGCGGGAATGGTTAAGACAGGAGTCCCAAGGGGGTGCTGATCTCGAGTTAGAGCAACAAGTTTATCAATCCATGCAAACCTGTTTGGCTTGCAAGGCCTGCACCACAGCATGCCCCATTAAAGTAGATATACCGACCTACCGCAGTCGCTTTTTGCAGCATTACTATAATCGTCACAGGCGGCCTTTAGGGGATTACGCTGTAGGTCTGGTAGAACACTTCGGTCTTTATGCCAGCAAAGCTGCTTGGTTGACTAATGCATTAACGCAGTTTGGTCCAAGCCAGTGGCTTACGCAAAAGGTGTTTGGCATGGTTAACATGCCCAAAGTCTATGCTTATGGTATGCACCAATTAAGCCGTATTGAAGGTGTGGAAATCTGGCATAAACACAGGTTTGATCACTTGTCTGAACTAGAAAAGTCTGTTCATCCTGTCATAGTACAGGACGTTTTTAGTAGTTGTTATGATTTACCACAAATGCAAGAAATCTTATCTTGTCTGGTAAATATGGGTTTTAAACCCCTCATTATGCCTATTATGCCCTCTGGAAAACCACTTTACGTTAAGGGTTTTTTACAGGCATTCGATCGGCAAGCCGCTAAGGTGGTCAAGCAGTTGCAAGTGGTTAGCAAGCAAGGCTTTGAACTGGTTGCGGTTGACCCCAGTGTGGGCCTCACTTACCGAGATGAATATTGCCAACGCTTAGGTGCCGAGCAAGTCCCAGAGGTGCTGTTATTGCAGGAGTGGTTAACCCGTCATTTACATAAGGTAAAGTTGCCTAAGGCGCAAAACCCAAGCCTACAAGCAGTGTCTTTACTTGGCCATTGTTCAGAAAATGCACTCGTCACTATGAGCTTAGATGTGTGGCGCAATATTTTTGCCAAATTTTCCATAGAGCTGCGTACTCCTGCCGCAGGTTGCTGTGGCATGGCGGGTACTTTTGGTCATGAGGCAAAGCATCGTCATTTATCCACTAAACTCTACCAAATGAGTTGGCAGCAGGCTGCACAAGAGTCTATCAACAGTTCGGGTACCGTATTAGCCACGGGTTATTCATGTCGCAGTCAAATACGTCAGCAAACAGGTGCCAGTCCTCAGCATCCACTCACTTACCTTAACCGTTTGTTTAATGAAGTTGAGGATTAAGGGTTAGGCTAAAATCAACTTTTTTACCCGCTTCGAAAGACTCATTTGAGCCGACAAAGCGGGTTAATAATTGCAGCTCACCCTCTTCATTGTGAGACAGTTGGGCGGAAAGCTTTTGAAAGTCGAATGCGCTAAGAATTTGTTGTAAGTAGGCGACCTTGTCAGGCACCTCTGTAGCATCGCTTTGGGTGTATCGAATGGTCCCCATTTTACTGCTAGATAGATCTGCATCAGCCACAGCCCATGAGGGATTGTCACTAGTGGTTAAATCTAAAGCCATATTGACTAGTCCTGAAACCTCTCCAGTTGCATTAAGCGTAGGGGTCTTAGCCAGTCTTATAAGGCGTGCAAGTTGGATGTTTTGTAAGCTAACGGGTACGGTATTTAAACGTGCCTGCCGGATAGACGCGGCTTGCCCTAGAATTCGACCACCCAGCCAGCCCGCTTCAATGCTTTGTATTTCATAAGCCACTTTTGACCAGCCTTCTGTGTCGAGGACTAATTTTGGCCTGAGTAACTTTTCATTTGCACCAGTGCCCCAACTTAATTGGTCTGCTTTAAATTGGTGCTTGCCTTTGAGTTGTGTTGTTACTGACTCACTCAATTCAGCCGTTGGTATATCTTGCAGTTTATTGTTACTAAGTTTGCGGTCATAATCAAACTGACTTTTCCCCGAAAGACCCATTACATGCAGCGTTTCGCTTTGCACATCAACGGCGGAATAATTGAAGTTTTGTGTGCCCAATAACTGATCCATATTCCAACGCCAATCTGCATCATAATCTGCCCAACCACGGGTAATATTGGCTAACAGAGGCGCTGGTAGTTCTAAGGCGTTTTCAAGCTGTTTAAGTTGCGGAATTAAAGGCGCCAGTTGAACCGCCTTTGCTTGCACCAATAGTTGGTGATCAGCGGTATCTGCATGCCATAGGTATTGGCCCTTTAAGTCGCTTATGTAAGGGGGTAATTCAGATGTAAAGTTGATATTCAGTTGGCCATCAAGCCAGTTTAGTTGACCCGAGGACAAAACTTGAAAACTAGGCCAGTCAGGCAGGTTGACTGACGTTGGGCGCAGTTTAAAAGACCCCTGGACGGGTTGATTGGAGAGCAAGGTTGAGCCCGCACCAAGGTTTATTTCAAGACCTTGACTGGGAATTGACTCAGGCCTTAAATGCACAGAGACGTTGGACCAAGTCCAGTAGTCTTGTTCTGGTAGATAAGCCAATGGGATGGTCTGGTCATTAGTGAGGTTAAGTTTGTCACTAGCAAACAACTGTACGCTCCCTGCCTGCCGCCTGCTTTCTACCTGTGTTGCAGAGATCTTGCTGCCGGACTGAACCTTAAATTGCCATTGCTTGGGATCAAAATCAAATGCAACGGTGCTCAAAAACTGAAGTTGACGCAAATCTATGGGTAGTTGTGTCATCCATGGGTTAGCTTCGGATTGAGCGAGGTAATAGCCACTTAGATTAGCCAGCCCTTGCCAATGATTAAGGCTGTGCACCTGAAGCTGTGACAATTGGCCAAACACTTGGTACACCGAGTGTGTGTTTTCTAACGTCGCATTAATATCGCCATGCAAGCGCAGGCTTATTTTTGCACCTAGAAAGTTTGCATTTTCAATGCTCTCAATCCTTACTGGGCTGTCGGCGCTGAATGTTAATTGGGCCTGTTCCAGTAGCAGAGATTGATACAAACTGGGATCTATTTTTGTGTTATCCCAAGCTGGAGAAACTCTCACCGTGCTCCCTTCGTTAAGACGCCATTGGGGTTTAGTGTTGGGGCTAAACGTTTGCGTTAGGCTGGCATCTAAGTTGAGTTGCTTTACATTGGGATGGCTGGCAGCCAGCTGTATTTGACTTTGCAGTTCGCCTTGGGCTTGATTGAGCCAGCTATCAAAATCTGCATGATTAGCGTCGTCAATGTCAGCAGGCAGGATAATTTTCCAGTAACTACTCAATTTGCCTTGAGTAATGGTCGTTTGCGCCAAGTCAATGGGCAACAAGTCATGCAGCAGTAGCTGAGCGTAGGCTAGGTTAATGGCACCTTGGCCTTGCCAAACATAGTTATTACCTTGAGGGGTAATATCGGAGGTAATTTTAGCCACTGGAGCCGTGTCTTGGGTGGTAAATAATGTAGCGTCTACTTTATCGTTTGCACCTAAGGTTGCATCAAGGTAAATTTGTTGTTGGTCAGGTGTAGCTATTTTACTTAATATACTTAGGCCGTCACTGTGGTTGGTTAACTCCCCAGACAGTGCTATCTGTTGTCCTTGGATGTCGAGATCTAAATTGAACCTATCCACTTTGAATTTGGGCCACTCAGGCAACCATTGGCTGGGTATTAAAGCAATAGAGGGTATTAAAGGTTGGCCCTTTGGGTTTTTTTCTAACATGCCTGAGGCTTCACCTACGCGAAAGTAGGGCCACTGCCGATCCTGTATTGATTGCCATGTATAGGCCAGAGATACATCGGATAGGGATGCAGTAAAGGCACCCTCGGTACTTGTTTGGCGCCATCCCACATGTTTAATATGCCAGCGCTCATGGTTTGGGTAGCCGACCTTTAACTCTATTTCCTGCAGGTTATTGGGTTCCAGTAACATGGTGGCAATACTAGGAACCCACAGGGGGATAGCCGCGTAGCCAAGCAGTAAAAATGTAATAATAGGGAGTAATACATAACGCAACAAACGCCTTAACATAGGGCAGAGTCTTCGATTGGGTTTACTTTTTTATGCATATGAGTATGTTACAGTTTTTGGGAAATGCCAAGTTGTCTTGATGAAAACTTAATCTGACGTCTTTTGTTTGAATTCGCAAAGATCTTCAATCGTGCAAGCGCCACAGCGTGGTTTTCTTGCAACACACACGTAACGTCCATGCAAAATCATCCAGTGGTGGGCATCTAATAAGTAGGCCTTTGGCACAAATTTGAGCAACTTTTTTTCCACTTCCACCACGTCCTTACCTGGTGCTACACGGGTCCGATTAGACCAGCGGAAAATATGGGTATCTACAGCCATAGCAATTTGCCTAAAAGCCGTGTTAAGCACCACGTTAGCGGTCTTTCTGCCCACCCCTGGCAGGGCTTCTAGCGCCTCTCTGGTGTCGGGTACTTGGCCATTATGCTGCGCCACTAGCAAGGCTGCGGCTTGCATCACGTGTTTCGCCTTACTGTTGTAAAGACCAATGGTTTTAATGTGCTGTTTTAATCCTTCTAAACCCAGATCGAGCATGGCTTGAGGAGTATTGGCCACTTTAAACAAACGATCTGTAGCTTTATTGACGCTCACATCTGTGGCTTGAGCAGACAGTGCCACAGCCACCAAAAGCTCATAATGATTGCTGAAGTTTAGCTCAGTCTCAGGCTTAGGGTTATCTGCTTTTAGGCGGGCAAAAATTTGCTCACGTTTAACATTATTCATGGCTGCATTGGCTTATGTTTACTCTATTCAATAATGCCCGTGACCCTGACACGCTTGCTTCCTGCTTCGGCAAGGGGATGGGCTTTGAGCTTTTGTACTTTTTGGTATTGATCAAAACTGTTTTTAGCAGCAATAATGATGCCCATGCCAACAAAAGCACCCGGTGGCAGGACTGCAAAAAGAAAGCCGCGGTAGTCATCGATAATAACCAAGGTCCAGTTTTGCGCCATGGGTCCAAGTAATAAATGCATGTCTGCAAATAAGGTACCTTGGCCAAGTAATTCGCGCATGGCACCCAGGGTTACCAGGACCGCAGCGAAGCCACATCCCATACTGAGCCCATCGAGTACAGCGAGGTGAGGTGGGTTTTTGCGAGCATAAGCGTCTGCCCGGCCTAGAATAGCGCAGTTGGTCACAATGAGTGGAATAAAAATACCTAATATTTGATACAGCTCATAGGTCAAGGCTTGCATGGTCAGTTCGGCAATAGTTACGAGGGCCGCAATAATCATTACAAACACAGGTAAACGGATGTCATCAGCCACCTGATTACGGATTAATGAGACCAATAAGTTTGATCCAACTAATACCAATAGTGTAGCAAAGCCTAAGCCTAGTGCATTCACAACGCTGCCGGTAACGGCTAACAATGGGCACAGACCCAATAACTGCACAAGGGCAGGGTTATTATTCCAAAGCCCGTCCATCACTAATGTTTTTTGCTCTGCTTGCATGTTAGTTTTCCTCTGCGTCAGCATAAAGGGTGCTGCGGTGGCGTTGATGGTAGAGCAGTCCTTGATGGATGGCGTTGACGACTGCCCGAGGGGTAATGGTGGCTCCGGTGAAGCCATCAAATACCCCCCCATCTTTAGTCACAGCCCAATCATCAGGCGGTGTATTGGTCAGAGATCGGCCGATAAAGCTGTCTATCCATGGTGATTTTTTACGGTCTACCTTATCACCCAAGCCCGGTGTTTCCCGGTGTTCGATAGTCCGTACGCCTTGGATAAAGCCCTGTTGATCTATGCCCATTAGCAATGAGATATCGCCACTATAGCCATCTTTAGCAATCACAGGTAAAACCACAGCTAGTCTTGCGCCAGATTTAACTGCGGCATAACCCAAAGCAGGCGGTGTAATATTGAGTGGTGCATAGTCTGGCAGTGTGATGGGCACCGATAATAAACTTTGATTGTAAAATTTGGGTGGCATCACAGCGGATAATGCACGTGCCTTAGCTGCAGCCTTATTGGCGGCAATACTATCGATACCTGCAACATAAGTAAGACTAATGGCCGCTGCCGTTATAACTGCAAATAAACCTAAGCTTATGGCGCCGTTACGGATGGAAGCTATTAAATTGCTGGGCGTTTTTGAACTCATGGCTAGTCACCTCGCGCAGATGATTTGTCAAGCTTATGCCCGTAGGCTTTTGGCTTAGTGTAGGTGTCTATTAACGGTGCAGATAAATTCATCAGCAGTATGGCAAAAGCGAAAGCGTCAGGATAACTACCATAACTTCGGATGATGAAGACCAAAATGCCAACGCCGGCACCGAATATCAGTTTACCTTTGCGGCTGGTGGCCCCCGACACTGGGTCAGTGACGATAAAGAAGGCCGAGAGCATGGTGGCACCAGTCAGTAGGTGTTGTGATGCACTTGGATAAAGGTCAGGATCGCCCGTATGAAAAAGACCTGCGCAAAGCCCTAAACTGGCTAGCATAGCCACAGGTGCGTGCCAGGTAAAAACTCTAAGGGCGAGTAATGCTGCGCCACCGGCAAGATAAGCAAGGTTAATCCACATACTGGCGGTGAGACTTAAACCTAACTGTGGGTTAGTGAGCGCCAGTTCATTTAATGTCAGGCCTTTGGTGTGGCGCATTAAATCCAAAGCCGTGGCTCTGGCCCAAGCATCAATGCCACCATCAATCGATTCTAGCCAAAACCATTGCCATTGTTGGCTCAACGTTAAGGTCTCTTCAGTGCCAGCCCACTGGGTCATCGACACAGGAAAGGCAATCAAACACAGTGCATAACCTACCATAGCAGGATTAAACGGGTTGTTTCCCAAACCTCCATAAAGGTGTTTTGCAAACACAATAGAGAACAGAATAGCCACTAAAGTTAGCCACCAAGGGCTAAATGGTGGTAACGCCAAAGCCAACAGAAAGGCAGTCACTAAGGCGCTACCATCGGTTAAGAAAGGCAGTATTGGGCGCCGTCTTAATTTCAGTATTAAAGCTTCAAAGCCTAGGGCAAGGCCGCTGGCCCATATCAAGTTAATTAAGGTGCCATAACCATAAAAAAAACTTTGTACCGCTAAACCGGGAAGTGTGGCCAATAATACCCACATCATGAGTCGCGAAGTTTTACTAAAGTTATGATGGTGTGGCGACGATAAATTCATTAAGGCCATGGTTAAGACTCCTGCGCCGGTATGGTTTTTTCAGTGGGGTTGGCCTGCTGGTGTTCTAAGGCGCGAATGGCCGCTTCGTGAGCAGTTGTTGCTTTAACAATGTCTGCTTCTACTTGCTGCGGATCTTCTGCTGTGGCTAAGGATTTTTGTAACTTACGTAACCCTGCGTTAGCTTTAGCAACGCTGATCTGTAGGCTTTTTTCTAGCTCTGGGTCATGACCAAGTTTAACTTCATAAGCCTGTAGCTCGGCCTGAGCAACCTCAGCTTTGGTAGTGAGTTCAATCACCGTTGCCTGTAAACTAACGGTTTGTTCATGATCTTGAGCTTGAGCGCTAACAAGAGCCTGGCGGGTCTTGTTAAGTTTTGTTCGCGTAATGGCTGCTGCCGTTTTAAGAGCCTTGTACTCTTGTTCTGGACTTTTTTCTGTGCTGTTAGTTTGGCGTTCCTGCTTTTGCTTGTTGACCCGCGCTAAAGCAGCTGCAATGGGATCTTCTGCCGTTGGATTGGCCGCTCGTTTGGCAGCTTGGACCGCCGCAGCGGCAGTGGCCCTAGCCTTGCGTTTTTCTTCCTTAGCTAATTTTTCATCAACTAACCGCTGTTCACGAGTTTCAAAGCGCAGGCGAGCATGTTCTGCCAGTTGGGCTTCGTGATTTTGCGTTTTTACTCGGCCTTTGGCATAACGATAGTATTGCACCAAGGGGATCTTACTAGGGCAAACCCATGCACAGGCACCACACTCTATGCAATCAGACAGGTTATGGTCTTGAGCCTTTTCAAACTCCTCAGCCTTAGCAAACCAGAATAACTGTTGTGGCAATAGCTCTGCTGGACAGACAACTTCACATTGGCCACAACGAATACAGGCATGATGATCGGCTACGGGAGCGAGCTCTAGGTCAGCCGCTGCCAACAGACAATTACTGCTTTTGACGATGGGAATCTGGGTGTCTTGTATGGTAAATCCCATCATCGGACCTCCCATGACTAAACGCGAGGTCTGGGCCAAATCAACCTTAGCAAAAGCTAAAACATCGGCTACTGGAGTGCCAAGAAGCACTTCGTAATTACCTGCATTGAGTGCGGTCTTGCCGGTGACAGTTGTAATGCGTTTTATGAGGGGCTGGCCTAGAACTACAGCATCGAAAATAGCTTTAACAGTGCCCACGTTATGACATAAGATGCCTATATTGGCAGGAATGCCACCGTGTGGAACCTGACGTCCTGTCAGCACCTCTATGAGTTGTTTTTCTCCACCCGAGGGATATTTAGTGGGTATCACACACACTTCAATGTCTGCGTGTTGAGCCGCAGCCTCGCTCAACTCAGCGATGGCTTCGGGTTTGTTGTCTTCTATGCCAATGAGGCACTTGGGCTGTTCAAGCAATTGCTGAAGTAGTTGAATGCCTTTGATAATTTCATCGCCATATTCACGCATTAAGCGGTCATCAGAGGTAATGTAGGGCTCGCATTCAGCTGCATTAATAATGAGGGTGTGAATACTGTCCTTCGGTTGTAACTTAACTGCACTTGGGAAGCCAGCACCACCCATACCCGCTATGCCAGCTGCTTGAATGATGTTGAGTAACTCTGGTTTAGACAAGGCTTTGGGGTTGTGGGTTGGGTTTAATTCGACCCATTGGTCTTTGCCATCGGTGTTGATGATGATACAAGGGCCATACAAGGCTGATTGATGGGGTAAAACGTGTTCCTCAAGCGCACTCACGTGGCCAGAACTGGGAGCATGGATGTTGGTACTGACAAAACCCTGAGCGCTGGCAATAAGCTGACCTTTGAGAACATAGTCACCCACTTTAACAATGGCTCTGGCCACTTTACCGATGTGCTGGTTTAGGGGCACTATTAACTGTGGCGGCGGCGGCATCGCTACAATGGGCAGCTGATTAGACTGGGCTTTATTTTGCTGCGGGTGCACGCCACCGTGGAAATCCCAAGTTTTATTCATCTTCAGTTGCTCCATGTTCGTGAGGCGAGCTACTGCTAGCAATGAGTTGTTTCGGCTGCTGCCAATGCCAGCTTGCAGGGGTGACTTGCACAGGGAGCATATCAATACAGTCAACAGGGCAGGGCTCTACACATAGGTCACAGCCAGTGCACTCATCAACGATGACGGTATGCATTTGTTTGGCAGCCCCCAGGATGGCATCAACGGGGCAGGCCTGAATACACTTAGTGCAACCAATACATTCATCTTCCCGAATGTAAGCAATGGTGCGAATAGCTTCGCTACCGTGCTCTGCATCCAGTGGAATAACCTCTAGATCTAATAAGTCAGCAAGGTTTTTAATGGTGGATTCGCCGCCAGGAGGGCAACGGTTTATCGCCTCACCGTTAGCGATCGCCTCCGCATAAGGCCTGCAGCCTGGATGGCCACATTGGCCACATTGTGTTTGTGGTAGCAGGTTATCAATTTGATCAACTATAGGGTCTCCGTCAACCTTAAAGCGGATGGCAGCAAAGCCTAAAATGGCACCAAAAACGAGGGCGAGTAGAGCCAATATAACAACGGCAAGGTAAAGTATTTCCATCTATATGGCCACCAAACCGGTGAAGCCCATAAACGCTAAGGACATAATGCCAGCACTTATCATGGCAATGGCTGCGCCTTTAAATGGCGCCGGCACATCAGCAACAGTAATACGTTCTCTCATAGCAGCAAATAAAATAAGCACTAAAGAGAAACCAATAGCTGCGCCAAAGCCGTATAAAATAGACTCTACGAAACCGTTAGCCTTTTTGATGTTTAATAAGGCAACACCAAGTACCGCGCAGTTGGTCGTAATCAAAGGTAGGAAAATACCCAAAACCTTATGCAACAAAGGGCTGGTTTTGTGCACCACCATTTCGGTAAATTGCACAACAAAAGCGATCACTAAAATAAAGCTAATGGTTTGTAAAAATTCTAACCCAAAAGGTTCGAGTAAATAGGTATAGGTCAGGTAACTGCACAAAGACGCTAAGGTGAGTACAAAGGTGGTCGCCAAAGACATTCCCATGGCTGTTTCTAAGCGAGAAGAGACCCCCATAAAAGGACACAGTCCAAGAAACTGCACGAGCACAAAATTATTCACTAACACAGTGCTAACAAGGATGAGTAAATAGTCTACCATTTTGTCTTTGAATCCTTCGTACCAAGAGCTAATTGGTGCGGCTAATATCTGACTCAATTAGTCAGCTATTATTGTAACGCAAAAAGCTCATTAAAACGTTATTCGCGCCCATTGATTTAGAGGGATTTTATATTCCAATTAGGCATAAGTAAATCAGTTTTTAGTATTTTGTGTTATAACAATATTACGTTATCATGTGCGCATAATACGCCTACAATTATTTAGGATAGACCAATGTACGCCTATAACCAATTCGATCAAACTCTGGTAGACCAGCGGGTGGAACAGTATCGTGATCAAACCCGCCGTTATTTAGCGGGCCAAATTCCAGAAGATGAATTTCGCGTGTTGCGGCTCATGAATGGGCTCTATATCCAGCGCCTTGCTCCCATGCTTCGTGTTGCCATTCCCTATGGTTTGATGAAAAGTGATCAATTGCGCGCATTATCTCAAATATCAAGAACCTATGATAAAGGTTATGGACATTTTACTACGCGCCAGAATATGCAGTTTAATTGGCCTACACTTGAGTCTGTGCCCGATATCCTAGCCGATTTAGCTAAGGTACAGATGCATGCAATCCAAACCAGTGGCTCCTGCATTCGCAATACCACCACTGATCCCTTTGCCGGTGTGAGTGCGGACGAGATAGAAGACACCCGTCCATGGTGTGAACTAATTCGCCAGTGGAGTACTTTACATCCGGAATTTGCCTACTTACCGCGCAAATTTAAAATAGCGGTGTCTGGTTCCAGTAGCGACAGAGCCGCGTCTCAAGTGCATGATATTGGTTTACATTTGTATCGCAATGACGCGGGTGAGATGGGTTTTGAAGTTTTGGTAGGCGGTGGTTTGGGACGCACACCCGTGATAGGGAAAACGGTGCGTAAATTTCTTGAACCCCAAGAACTTCTAACCTACTTAGACGCAGTTTTGAGGGTGTATAACCTCAATGGTCGTCGAGACAATAAATACAAAGCCCGTATTAAAATACTGGTTAACGCCATTGGTATCGATGCCTTTGGGGCCATGGTTGAAGCAGAATGGCAACTCACTAAGGGTAAAGAGTTACGTTTGCCAGCAACAGAAATTGAGCGTGTTAAAGGCTTTTTTAAAGCCCCTGACTACCTGCCTGCCGTTCAAGCCAGTAGTGACTTGGAGCCAGTGTTTAATGAGTATCCCCAGTTTGCCAAATGGCATAAACAAAACACGCGAGACCACAAGCAGGCAGGTTATCGCATTGTTATTGTAGCGCTTAAAAATCAGTTGCAAGCGCCAGGCGATGTTAACCACCAACAAATGGATGGCATTGCGGCACTAGCCGATGAGTTTAGTTTTTCTGAATTACGTTCCACCCATGATCAAAATCTAGTGTTAGCAGATGTGGCTCAGCGTGATTTATTCGCCTTGTGGTTAAAATTACAAGATTTAGGTATGGCCCGCGCTAACGTGGGCACCTTAACGGATATGATTAACTGTCCGGGGCTTGATTTTTGTAGTTTAGCTAACGCTGAAACCCTCATACTGTCACGCCAAGTCAATGAAACCTTCGACGATATGGATTACCTCTATGATCTTGGCGAAATTCAGCTAAAGATATCTGGCTGTATCAATGCGTGTGGCCATCATCATGTGGGGCATATTGGCATTTTGGGTGTTGAAAAAGGTGGTAAACAAGTCTACCAGTTTACTTTGGGTGGTTCTGCGTCTAATGATGCAAGCTTGGGTAAAACCCTAGGCCGCTCTATTGAACAAGATCAAGTGGTGGTGGTTATTGGTCACATTTTGGACGTGTACGTAGAGCTTCGTCAAACCGATGAAACATTTTTGGAAACTATACGTCGTGTAGGTTTTGCACCATTTAAGGAGCGTGTTTATGGCACTCATCAAAGATCAGCAGCTTAGTCATAACCATGCTGCAACACCAGAAATTAGATTTGCTGATTGGCTCAATGAAGGGTCGTTAGCAGGTGATAAAGTATTAGCCAATGGCGCCGATGATTTAGCCAGTTTGTTGGCCAGTGCAAGTCAACTGTCTATGATCGCTATTGAGTTTGAGACCTTCGCTGATGGCCGTGGTTATAGTATGGCGCGTATGTTGCGTCGTGAAGGTTATGATGGTGAAATTCGTGCAGTTGGTGATGTGGCTATGGATCGCGTCGACTTTATGCATCGAGTGGGTTTTAACGCCTTTGAATTACGCAACGACCAAGATGCAGCGCAAGTGCTCAGTAAAATAGGTGAAGTGACGGTACATTTCCAACCTAGCGCAGACGGCAAAGGCCCAGCTTACATGGTGTGATTGTTAATCCATGGGTCGACTAGAACACCACTAGAGCGCTTTAGGTCAGCCTGCAGCGCTCTAGTTTTTATAAACTAAAGCTTTTATAACGGTGAAACGTTAGTGGCCTGTAAACCTTTTTCACCTTCAACAATAGTAAATTTAACTTGCTGGCCTTGTTCTAGGCTCTTATAACCCTCTTTAACGATGCCACTAAAGTGTACAAACACGTCTGCACCATTGGGCTGCTCTAGAAATCCAAAACCTTTAGTGTCATTGAAAAACTTTACGGTACCGGTGACTATTTCTGACATGGGTGTTCCTTCATCTAATAAAGTCATGGGGCCTTTACGTCTTTAGCCGACGCGTATAAGCTACATAACTAGGTTTATCTTGGCTTTTTATGCGCGGGTCTGTGTTGAATTAGGCGAGACTAGGCAGCAAGCATGGAC
>CAWUTT010000060.1:0-45291 GCA_963925635.1 uncultured Pseudomonadales bacterium
CCCCATGGGCATATGGGGTTTCCTGGCAACTTGGCAGTACAAATCACCTACACAGTTGAGCATAATGTGTTGGATGTAAAAATTGAAGCCAGCACCGATCAAACGACCTTATGCAACTTTGCCCTACACAACTATTTCAACTTGGATAACTCTTTGAACTTGAGTCACCATGTTTTAACTGTGGGAGCTGTAACCTATTTGCCCACTGATGTAACGGGTATCCCTATGGGGCATGAAACTTTGATGGCCCATACAGAATTTGATTATCGGCATGGGAAATGCCTTGAAAATCTTTGCATTAACTCGTCTTTAGACCATAATTTCTGCATTGCCAATAAAGCTGGCGTTGAGCGACCCTCAGCTCACTTGAAATCGCGTAGTTCGGGTGTGAGTCTAGAGTTATTTAGTACTGAGGCAGGCTTACAAATTTATGACGCTGCTCATATCGATGTGTTGGCGCATAAAACCTTGCACGGGCGCAGGTATGGCCCTTGTTCAGGCCTCGCTATGGAACCCCAGGGGTGGCCCAACGCAGCTAATGAAAGCGCATTTCCCAGCACTATTTTGTCCCCAAGTGAGCTATATTCCCAAACAACACGCTACCAGTTCGATACCTTTATTGTTTAACTTCTGCACAGTTAATTTAATATAAGCCTTTTTAATACAATCTTTAAGTGTGGATATAAACCAGTGGTTAACAATACATGCAGTTTAGATGGAGAAAGCAGTTTACAACGGTCCTAAACCTTTGTATCATCCGCACGCACTGACCTAAAGACTAGGTCGATTTTTTCTAGGACTATAGCTCAGTTGGTTAGAGCGCATCGTTGACATCGATGAGGTCGGCGATTCGAATTCGCCTAGTCCTACCATATTGCGTAACAAAACAGCCCCTAACGGATCACGCCGAGGGGCTGTTTTTGTTTGTGAAAAGGCGTGGTAGCAGGTTGGTAGCAAATGTGTTTTTATTCAGCATGCTTGTGCTGACCTTGAGTCGTCATCTGTTCTAGCGCATTGACCTGGTCTATGTCTAATCTTACGCACTTGGTGCAGTCGCTTATTCCAACAAAAAATCCAATATTCTTCATTTTAGACATGTTAGGGTAGTTAGTAATGACTGTAAAAACACAGTAATGCTTGGGCCTTCAGGACTCTATATCGTCAAACCCATCCGCTTAAAATTTCCCACACCCGCAAAAGTTGGGGCCTCAATAATAGACCCATCCACATCAAACAAGTGAGCCAAAGGTGTTTTTCTTAGTCAAGATTAATGGTCATACTAATAAACCCTCCCCTATTTACCACTCTGTAGCACTAGTATTTATAATAGTTATCGTACAAACGCGCAGTTTCGGTGTATGTTTGAATGGGTATTTATGTTTTTTGTGTTTCTCGTGAGAGTTTGTGCCTGTGGTGCTTGCGTTGTTGAAAATATATAGGAGTGGTGCCGTGAAGAACTTAGGTTACGCCTTGTTAGCTGCCACTATGGCCATTTCTAACATGGCCATTTCTTCAAGTGTCTATGTACCACCAGAGCAAAGCATAGCCTCAGCGCCTCTATCTAATGCCTCTTTATCTAAGTCACTCATCACCCACTATAAAGGTAAAATTATTGCACAAACCCAACAGCATCAGTGGCGAGGTGTGACTATTAAGTGCATTCAAGGTACTGTCCTCATCAGTACTATGGAATGGCCGCAAGAAGGTAAGGTTTCGGCAATGTTTACCTATGCAGGTAAATCGGCCAATATTATGGGCACACTTTATCAAGGCTCAAATAGTTTTGAAGGCCATCAAAACCTAAATGATGAGGTGATACTTCATTTAAAAGGCGCCGTTAAGGAAGGCAGTGCAGACGGTTCAATTTGGTTTGAACTTAACGTCAACGGTCAAGGTGCTAATGGTTTGTGTGTTTCTAATTTTACAGTCTACCCTGGTGGTCAGTTTTTAGGATCGTGATCGGTGTTGATAGTCTTGGTTAAACCTAACTGGTTTGTGAGCTCATTGTGGGCATTGATTGCTTTTTACTCACTCAGTATTGTCACTGTTATTTATCCAAAATTTATCAAAATTGACTAGATAATAACGACAAATAAATAGGCCTCATAACCACCACACCAGAACAAGATAGGGCCTTAAAGGTTTATGTCTGAGGGTGGTTTGCCTAATATTTACACCTAGACTTATGCCTCAATGCTGCATATTATTGCGTAACCAAGGAGAGGCATAATGTACCTATCAGAAATTAATACTTATCCCATTAAGTCTACCCACCCCATAACTATGGAAGCAGGGTACTTATTTTTAACAGGCATTGGTTTTGATCGCAACTGGATGCTGATAGACGCCGATAATACGATGTTAACTTCGCGAAAACACCCTAAGTTATTGCATGTTTTTAGCCATGTTGAAGGCTCCAATTTACGCGTCGTGTTGCCCCAACAAGACTTCCTTTTACCCTTAGTTCCGCAGCCCTGTGAGCCAGTTTTGGTTAAGCATTGGGGCGAAACTCGGGTGCCTGCCTGGCCACAAAATGTGGCGCTAGATGCCGCCCTAAGTGATTATCTAGGGCTAGCATGTCGCTTGGTATATAGTGCTAATTTACAGTCGCAAGACCTTATTGAGACCGCTTCTTTTGCTGATGCGCAGCCTTTGTTGCTCACCACCACGGCTTCACTAGCAGCCTTAAATGCGCGCTTAGATGAGACTATAGGTATGGAGCGCTTTCGCACCAATTTGGTGGTGAGCAATCTCATAGCAGACGTAGAAGATGATTGGAAACGCATTCGTATTGGCGCCTGCGAGTTAACGGTTTCATACCCTTGCAAACGGTGTGTGTTGACCACTATAGATCCACTGACCTTGATTCAACATGAGCAACAAGAGCCTTTGCGTACACTAGCTCAATATCGCCGTTTAGATACGGGTGGTGTTGGTTTTGGTATTAACCTTACGGTGTCTTTAGCCGGCCCCATCGCCATTGGGGATACCGTTGAAGTTTTGGAATAGAGGGTGAAGTTTAGACTAACGGGGCTGCAACCGCCGTATTGAACATTTTAATGCCTTTAAAATGAACAGGAATGATAAAAAATGTATTATTTTAAACACTATGTAACGCTATTGACCGCCACTGGATCGCACAGCCATAAGCCATATTATTGTGCTGATGGAGACTGTTCTGGGCTATCAACTTTGTGCTGCAGGTTGTTTAAATACAGTAATAATTCAAGACGTAGCAATGATTTCGTGGCTAAATTGGCTAAATTGGCTTGCTGGCTAAGGCTAGTTTTATGATGATGACGGACTCTGAATTGGGTTTGATTAAGGTGTTTAATGCTGAGGGTCAAGCTCCCATTGTGCTTATTTGTGAACACGCTACTAACTTTATGCCCGCAAGTTTTGAAGACTTGGGCTTAACCAAACCACAGTTGCAAAGTCATATTGCATGGGATCCTGGGGCTATAGAAACGGCTCAGATGATGGCCCAGTTGCTGGATGCCCCCCTGATCGCAGCCCCAGTTTCACGTTTGATTTATGATTGTAATCGGCCGCCAGAATCAACTAGCGCCATGCCTTTGAGTTCAGAAAACCAACCTATACCAGGCAACGCCAACCTCTCGGTGGCGGCCAAACAACAGCGAGTGACAGATTATTATCGTCCCTTTGAAGCAGCTGTAGCGCAGCGTGTGTCATTAATGGGTAGACCCCTGTTGATCACAGTGCATTCATTTACTCCGGTGTTTTTGGGTCAGCAGCGACAAGTGGAAATTGGGATTTTGCATGACACAGATAGCCGTTTTGCTGATGCATTTTTGCAACAAACACGCCTTGGTGATGATTTTAATATTCAGCGTAATCAACCTTATGCGGCTACCGATGGCGTTACCCATACATTAAAACACCATGCTTTATCTCACGGTTTAGCTAATGTGATGCTAGAAATTCGTAATGACTTAATTGCCTCACCGGCACAACAGCAATTCATGGCTGCTTATCTCGCTAAACACATCGTGTTGGCGTTAGAGAGAATATAAATGTCCAACACACAGCAGGTGATATCGCCCATAGACGGTAGTGTTTATCTAGAACGAAGTTATGCTCAGCCTGAACAGGTTGACCGTGCCTTAGACTTGGCTTGCCGGGCCCAAAAAAAATGGCGCCGGCGCCCGCTTGCTGAACGCAAAGCGTTGTGTCGTAAGGCTGTGCAAGCTTTCGTATCGAACAAAGACACCATTGCTCAAGAGCTATGCTGGCAAATGGGGCGCCCAATTAGATACGCAGCAGGCGAGGTGGACAGTTTTGCTGAGCGGGCCGAGTACATGATTGATCATGCCGATGCAGCTCTAGCACCTCTGCAGCAAGATGAGAAAGCGGGGTTTATACGCTATATTAGCCGCGAACCCGTGGGTGTGGTTTTAGTTATAGCACCTTGGAACTACCCGTTACATACGCCTATTAATGTGATTGTGCCGGCTTTATTAGCGGGCAATAGCGTGCTTCTAAAACACTCCAGCCAAACGCCACTGTGCGCCGAACGAATTTGCCAAGCTTTTGCTCAGGCAGGCTTGCCCGAGGGAGTGTTGCAATACTTACACATGGACCATCAGTGTACGGAAGCGCTGGTGGCATCAGGTCAGGTCAATCATGTGGCTTTTACGGGTTCGGTGGCGGCTGGTCGCAACATTGAGCAGGCTGCTGCTGGCCAGTTTATTGGCGTGGGCCTCGAGTTAGGTGGCAAAGATCCTGCGTATATCCGTGCAGATGCAGATCTGGAATATGCCATCGAATCCACCGTTGATGGAGCCTTTTTTAATTCTGGACAATCATGCTGTGGCTTAGAACGTATTTACGTGCATGAGTCAGTCTATGACGCCTATGTAGCTGGATTTGTTGCCTTGACCAAGGCCTATAATTTGGGGCGTTCCGATGATCCTAATACGACGCTGGGCCCCATGGTGCGTGCTTCGGCAGCGGAGTTTGTGCGTCAGCAAATTGTTGAGGCCCTTGGGCAAGGTGCCGTCGCCCATATAGACCCCAAAACATTCCTTATGGACCAGCCTGGGAGCCCATATATGGCGCCACAAGTGCTAACTCAGGTTGATCACAGTATGCGGGTCATGACGGAAGAGAGTTTTGGACCTGTGGTAGGCATTATGAAAGTCGCCAGTGATGAGCAAGCCATTAGTTTGATGAATGATAGTGATTTAGGTCTTACTGCGGCTATCTTCACTCAAGACATTGACACAGGTATGGCCTTGGGCGATCAGATAGAAACGGGCACTTTGTTTATCAATCGCTGTGATTATCTTGACCCGGCGTTAGCTTGGACGGGTGTTAAAAATACTGGGCGAGGCTGTACCTTATCGAGCTTAGGCTTTGAAGCCTTGACTCAGGCTAAGTCGTATCATATTAAAACTAAGCTATAGAGCCATTTATGAACACATTTGATTACATTATTGTGGGTGCAGGTTCGGCGGGTTGCGTGGTCGCCAATAGGCTGAGCGCGGACCCTCGCACTAGTGTGTGTTTGATTGAAGCTGGGGGTAATGGAAAAAGCCCTTGGGTGAGCATTCCTGCAGGTATTTTTGGCTTGTATGGTAATAAAAAATACGATTATAGCTTTGTCACCGTGCCCCAAAAGAACCTCTATAATCGGGTTATGGATGTTAATCGGGGCAAAGCTTTAGGTGGTTCCAGCGCTATAAATAGTATGGTGTACATTAGAGGTAATCGAAACGATTATGACGCCTGGGTAGCTTTAGGCTGTGAGGGTTGGTCCTATGATGAGGTATTGCCTGTATTTAAAAAAATGGAGGCCAATCAAGCTGGCCAAAGTGCTGAATATCACGGTTTTGATGGCGAACTAAAGGTTTCTAAGCAGCAGGATGCAAACAAAGTTGGCAAGGTTTTTGTAGCGGCTGGACAAGTGGCAGGTCTGCCAGAAAATACAGATTTTAATGGCCCTTCACAATTTGGCTTGGGCATTTACAATGTTAAACAAGACCGTGGTCAAAGAGTCAGTAGTTACACGGCGTTCTTACAGCCTATCGTGTCCCGCCCTAATCTCACTGTGATGACCCACACCCAAGTGCTAGAGTTGCAAATTGCAGGTGATACGGTATCAAGTGTGACCATTGAGCACGCCGGGGGGCAACAACAATTGCATTGTCAGCAAGAAGTCATACTCTGTGGCGGCACTATTTTGTCGCCAAAGATATTATTGGCCTCAGGTATTGGCGATCGAGATGAGCTGGAGCAGCTAGGTATCGAGTGTAAACATCACGTCCCTGGAGTGGGTGAGAACCTCCAAGATCATATCGATAGCATGGTCACCGTCAGGTCTTCTCAACCGGACAGTATTGGGGTGTCTTTTAAAACTTTATGGTCACACGTAGTGCCGGCACCCTTTAAGTATTTTTTGAGTCGCAAGGGCTGGTGGACCACTAACTATGTTGAGGCGGGTGGTTTTGCTAAAACTAAATGGGCTGAGGCTGCCCATACCGACCCAGATGTGCAATTTCATTTTGCACCTTTGTATCGCAGTCACCGCGGAAAGAAATTTGAATGGGGCCATGGGTATTCGGTATTTACATGCGTACTGCGCCCCCTCAGTGTTGGCAGTGTTAAATTAGCCAACGATGGTAGCAAGCGAAATGTGCTCATTGATTTTAACTTTTTTGCTCATCAAGAAGACCAACAAACATTGGTGGAGGGAGTAAAAAAAGCGCGTCAAATACTGGCGTCGCCTGAGTTTGATCATTTACGTGGCGAAGAAATGGCACCTGGTAAAGAGGTCCAAACAGATGCGCAGATTCTTGAGTATCTGCGCCACACTGCCACCACTGTGTATCACCCAGTGGGTACTTGTAAAATGGGTACAGACCCACTAGCAGTGGTGCATCCAGCCACTCTCAAAGTCACGGGCATGAATAATTTGCGGGTCATGGATGCCTCTATTATGCCGCGCTTGACCAGCGGTAATACTTCCTCACCTACCATGATGATCGCTGAGCGTGGCGCGGCTATGGTGTTGTCAGAGCAGCCGAGCTAATGAGAGTAATAAACGCATGAAAGACCTTCCTTCACAGTCACAAGACGTGGTCATTATTGGTGCCGGTTTTGTCGGCATCGCTACCGCAATGTGGTTACAAAAAAGTGGTCATAAAGTCACTGTAATAGATCCACAACCTTTTGCTGAAGGGGCTTACTTTGGTAATGCGTGTACTATTGCGACCTACGCTAACATTCCTGTGGGTACGCCTAGCACCATAAAGCAAATTCCCCAACTGCTATGCAATCCCAACAGTCCTTTGTCGATTAATTGGTCTTATTTGCCAAGGCTTACGCCGTGGTTGATGCGCTTTGCATGGGCTAGTCGACCCTCCCAAGTGGAATATATCGGCCAACAACTAGGTGTGTTACTGAGCCATGCCCACGGTGCTTTAATGCCACTCATAGAAACTGCTCAAGGCCATGATTTAGTTAAAAAAAATGGAACTTTGTATTTGTATGGGAGTGAGGCAGGCTTGGCTAAAGCCCAACCTGATATTGCCTTAAGACGCCGCAACGGTATACCAGTCACCGAACTGACTAAGGCTGAAATCGGGGATTTAGAACCGCACTTAAAGCCTATTTATGAACGTGGACTGTTTTTCGAAAATGCTCAACACCTGCTCAGCCCTTTAAGTTTACTACAGCGTATGGGTGCATCAGTAATTGCCAACGGTGGACAAATTATTACTAATAAAGCCTTGGCTATTGAGCGAGTCAGTGCTGACCAACTCAAAGTTCAGTTGCAAGGTGAGAGCGTGTTAGGCCATAAGGTGGTGGTGGCTGCCGGCGCTTGGTCAAAGACTTTGGCACAACAAGTGGGAGATACCTTGCCGTTGGATACGGAACAAGGCTATCACCTAATGTACCAAGGCGCAGAACAATTACTCAATAGACCTGTAGGTTGGGCCGATGTGGGCTTTTACATGACACCTATGAACGATGGTTTGCGAGCCGCAGGCACAGTTGAATTGGCAGGGCTTAATAATGCAGTCAATCCTAAGCGTCTAAAGCTGATTGCCGATACCATGAAAACTCTTTTGCCACAGCTTCCAAACCACGATAGCGAGTGGACTGGTTTTAGGCCATCTATGCCTGATTCGATGCCTGTTATTGGCCAGTCTAGTAAAGATACAGGGGTTTATTACGCTTTTGGTCACGGTCATATTGGGGTCACCTTATCGGGTATTACAGGCAAATTGATTAGTGAGATGATTGATGGCAAAACTCCAAGTATGGATATTGCTGCCTTTTCAGCACAGCGTTTCTAGCCTGTTGATGACGAAGCTCAGTTTGGGTATGCCTTAAGTTAGGGCTGGCAACCCTTTTATGGCGCCTGCTTTAATGACTTCTGGGGCATAAGCTTTGCGGCTGAATACGCGCTCTAAAAATGGTTTAAAGAAGGCTAAGGGTTGACTGTCATAATGTGGATCAAAGCTGTTTTGATCCCAGCGTTCACAAAAATCAACAGCAGTTTGATAATATGCATGATCATGGTATTGATCACGTTCATTGGGGTTCCAACCCACTAAGTGATGAGCGTAGTAGATCATTTGAAAAGCACCATGATGCTCTACAACCCAAGTGACTTCTTCACTGACGAAAGGACGCAATATTTCTGCGGCCATGCGATCGTGATTCTGTGGGGCCAAGCCATCACCGATATCGTGCAATAAAGTGGCCACAATCCAATCGTCATTAGCCCCCTCACGCCAAGCTCTGGTTGCAGATTGCAGACCATGCTCTAAGCGGCTTATGGCATAGCCTTCTATGCTTTCGTGACCCTGCCGCTCGAGTTGCTCAAATAACCGATGAGCCGTTTTGGCATTGAACTTATGCTCGAACTCTTGCAATAGGGCGTAATCTTGGTGGTTGCCATGTTTCATTTGGGTAAAGCTAACGGTGGTCATGGACTATGCTCCAGGTCTATTATTTGGGATCACCTTGAATACTCGTCATTTTTTTATGCAGAGCTTGCTGCTGTAACCATGATTTTTCGTCAAAATTGCTCATGGCTGGCTGGTCTGTTTGGAAGTGACCATAGTCATCGACGCCGCGCACTAATATAGCAGAATCTTGTTGCTGTTTTATTTGTTTTACCGCTGGATTAATATATTGAATATTCAGACCAATACGACGGTCATCACTAACATTGGGTTGGGAACAATGAAGGGTCCACCCGTGATGAAAAGAGGCTTGGCCCTCTGTAAGGCTGACCACAACACTTTCTTTGGGGTCTATGCCCTTGACCGTTTGTCCACTTAGCAACACATTATGAGCATCTTTTGTGGTGTGGTGCTGTTGTTGCCCATGAATGTGGCTGCTGGGTATCATATGCATGCAACCACTAGCTTCGCTAGCCTCAGACAGGGCCAACCAAACGCTAACCTGGGCGTCAGAATCTAAGCCCCAATAAGTTAGGTCTTGATGCCAGCTCACGTGACTCTCAGTATGGGCTTCTTTGATGATATAAGTGGTGTTATAAAGCAATATATCTGGCCCAATCAATTGCTCAACAATATCAAGAAGGCCGGGTAAGGTTGCTAATTGGTAGGGTGAGTTCATGGCTGTGTGCACTTTGAATTGGTAGTGCATGGGTCCGCGCTGGGCTTCAACGGCTTGCAAAATGGAGCGGTGGGCCAAGGCCTGTGTTGGGCTAATAATGGGCACCGCTGTTAAAAAACCCTGAGCATCATAAAGTGACTTTAAACTCGCTTTCATTGTCATGCTCCATAGCCATTGTTGCAGAATAGTGCCATTTTTATATGTAGCTGACAAGAGTGGCTGACAAGAGCATTTGTGCTTAGTGTGAGGCGGCTCTAAAGCCGCGCAGGTGGGGTAGGGTTAGTTTTTACCAGCTACTCTGATGCTTTAATCAGTGGTAAAGTAAACTGTTAGTCGATTTTATTGAGGAGCTTTTGGGTATGTTAAATTTGCATCAGGAGCTTATTCGAGAGCTCGGTATTTTGCAATTAGAATTGCAAACCCTTGGGCTATGGAGTGATGTTGCACCGTCTGAAAACGCTTTGCTGAGCACTGAGCCTTTTTGCTATGACCTCATGAGCTTTGCGGAATGGCTCCAATGGATTTTTATTCCAAGGCTCAGCTATTTGGCGGAAAACAAAGGGCAGCTGCCCCAGAAAAGTGGTGTATATCCAATGGCTGAAGTCGCCTTTAAAGATTTGCAAGGTAATGTTAAAGGCTTATTTGGCAGTATTGAGCGCATGGATACCTTGCTTACGGTATAGTTTTAGGATGAGCATTAAAGGCTAAGGTTATGTTGAGTAACGCTGACCGATCCAGCCCCCCACAATGAGTGCTGGCAAGAATAGCATCGCTTCAGTCGGATTAATCATGGCGTTGATAAGGCCTGGGCCAGGGCAGTAACCACTGAGCCCCCAACCAATACCAAATACTCCCGCGCCAAAAATCAAACGAGCGTCAATGGTGTTTTTAACAGCCATGTAAAAACGGTCTGCAATAATTGGTGTTTTGCGTTTCATAATAAAGCGCGATGCAACTAGAGTCACAGCCACAGCGCCACCCATAACGAAGGCTAAGCTTGGGTCCCAGTGACCCAATGGATCAAGGAAATTTTGCACCTTAATGGGGTTGGTCATTTCTGAGATAACTAGTCCAGCACCAAAGATCAGGCCTGATATTAAAGCGATGATTAAACGTTGCATTTGAAAACCTCTGTTAGCCGCTAAAATGACGTAAAAGGGTGACGGTTAAAATACCGCTAGCCATAAAGGTCGCTGTTGCCGCGATAGATCGTCCGGCCATTAAACCAATGCCACAAACACCGTGCCCACTAGTGCAGCCATTACTGATGCGTGTGCCTATGCCAACGGCCAAGCCGGAGATGATCAGCAGCATCGGTGGATAATCTTGGCGCAATTCAAATTCAACAGGCAGCATCAAATAACCACCAGCAATAAGGCCGAAAATGAAACAGAGGCGCCAGTTGCGCTCAGTGCTGCTAAGGGGGTTAAGTAATAAGTTGTATAAAATGCCACTTATGCCAGCAATGCGGCCATTAAATGCTAACAGTAGTGCTGCACTTATACCGATTAAAGCACCACCAAGCAGTGGCTGTAAGGGCCATATTTCAAACATAATTTAACCTATATATTAGTAATTGCTAATTCAATTATACTATGACAAAACACTCTTTGTCAATTGGCCTTTTATTTAAAAGAAAAGACGTTTAAAAGAAAATATGGCTTTGCTATTAAATTCCACCCATCTCGGTGTCAACAAACGTTGCATATCGTGGTATGTTTAGTCTTACAAATTTGATGCTAATAAACTGGATGTTGTGCAGATGCCAAGAAATGAAGATATGGGTGATTTACCAAGCTTAAGGCCCGATTCAGACGAAATTAAAGGGACGGGAAAGCAATCTTTTTCAGCTAATCAGGGTGCTAACACCTATGCGGAAGAGGGTGATGGCGCTTCTAGAAGAGGGGGTAGAGATGGCGGAAGACCCATAGCAGCTCCGCGCGCTATGCATACCAGTTCGCCACAAATTGTGGCTAAAAGCAGTGGGCTTTTATGGTTTTTGGTCGTTACCATGTTTACCGGGGTATTGGGTGGTGGTTATTGGTCTTATAACAAACTCACCGATGTCGATCTGATGTTAACTGTATCTCGAGGAGAGCTTGACCACGCCCGAAAACGCATCGGTGAGTTAGAGGCACTTGTGGTGGCAACGGATGTAAACTCAAATAAATCAGGTACTGTAGTTCAAACCCAGGTTAGGCTTATTGATAATAGAGCTAAAGAGCGCAATAAATTTGTAGATACAGAAATTGACAAGTTGTGGGGAGTGACCTACCGCACCAATAAACCAGCCATCGAAGAAAATCAAAAGGCTATTGATAATAATGTTGCCACAGTAAAGCAAAATCAAGAAAATTTAAAAAATCAAAATGAACGTGTTGAGCTGCAACAAGTAGCCCTTACTCAGCAGCAGGCCCAAGTGCAAGAAATTGGTCAAGCCAGTCAATTGGCAACAAAGGACTTAGCAGACCAAGTGTCTAAAGTGAAAGTGTTGCAGGACAAATTGACGAGTGCGTTAAAACAGGTGGCGTCGCAAGATAAAATCATCTCAGATCAGCACAAAACAGACCTTGGTCAAGCACAACTTTTCGAGCAGCATGCTAAAGATATAGTAGCTCTAAAAATTGCGGTGCAAGGTGTGTCTGAACTTATGGGTAATTCTTCTATGGGCCAAGACATAGACGCACTTGCCAAGAGTATTGGTGCCCTTGAGAATAAGGCTAGGGTATTAACTGCGCTGGAACAGAATGCCAGCCAAATGGATGAGCGGGTTTTTGTGGTTGAAGCCACCATGGATTCTGTTAACTCTTTTCGTAGGGATACCAATCGCAAGTTGGATCAGTTACAGACGCAAATTCGTAATCTAGCTTATGGTGAATAACTAGGCTCGATCAAATTAAGAGATTTAAGTATGCATAGTCTGTCGCACCCTAAAATCCAATTGGGCCATTGGCCAACGCCCCTTGAGCCTATGTTGCGCATCAATGAGATGCATAAAGGACCTGAGTTATGGGTCAAACGAGATGATTGTTCGGGCCTTGCGTTTGGTGGTAATAAAACTCGTAAGCTAGAATATTTGTTAGGCGATGCTAAGCTAAAGGGCGCGACGACACTTTTGACCGCTGGTGGCTTGCAATCCAACCATGCTCGACAAACAGCAGCTGCTGCGGCTCGAGTGGGATTTGGTTGTGAGTTGTTTTTAGAGCAAGTCGAAGGCATTTCAGAAGCGGATTATAGTCACTCTGGCAACGTGCTGTTGGACCAATTGCTTGGTGCACGCTTGCACCGGTTGCCGGCAGGCCAAGATTTGGATGAGGCGATGGCGCTTCGGGCTCTAACTTTGAGTGCCGCAGGGCAGGTACCTTATGTGATGCCAGTCGGTGGTAGTAATGCCATTGGGTGCCTGGGGTATGTCGACTGTGGTTTAGAACTGGCGCAACAGTTACAGTCGCAGCAACTTAGTTTTGATGCCATTATTTTAGCCACAGGCAGTGCTGGAACTCAGGCGGGTTTGTTAGCAGGCTTGGCTTTAGCTGGGGTGGATATTCCTGTTTTGGGGATAACCGTTAGTCGCTCTAGTGAAAAACAATGCGAAAAAGTGTTGGCGTTGTTGCATGAGGTGCAAAAGGTGCTGGGGCAAGCCCAGTTACACGCAGATCATGTCATTTGTTTTGATCAATACTACGGTGCGGGTTATGGTGATCCAACACCGCAAATGATTGAAGCAGTGCGGCTTGCCGCAAGTTTGGAAGGGCTGTTGTTAGACCCAGTTTATTCGGGTAAAGCCTTTGCGGGCTTATTGGATCTGGTGCGTCATGGGTATTTTGACAGTTCTGAACGGATTCTTTTTTTACATACGGGTGGTGGGCCTGGCTTATTCGCCTACAGTGAGTGTTTAAGTGAGTTCTAAAAAGCTGTGGGCATCACCTAAGAACTCTGTTTGGCAGGGCTTTCAAGGTCTTGTTGTCTGCGTTTAAAGGTCTCAATGATAATGTTTTCAAGGGCTGCAGTGGCGGGCATTTGTTGATGATGACGGGACTTTAGTAAGGCGATCTGACGTTTTATAGCGGGCGCTTCAATTAACCGAAATGCCAGTTCAGGACTGTCTTTTGGGAAAGCCAACCAAGGCAGTGTAGTAATGCCTGCGCCTGCTTCCAACATGGCCACCAATGACGTCATGTTGGTGACCTGCATGGGTGCTAATAAAAAAGCCTGGGCTGGGGTTTTATCAACTAAAGGAGTGGTGCCATTACGGATCAGCTTTTGTTGGCTTAGCTCCATCCAGTTAATGTCATTAGCCATTTGCATCCACGGGTGAGCTTTGCGGGCAACAATGCCTACTCGGTCCGCACACAAAGGCGTATGGTGCAGCTCCAATTCAGTTTGCCAAATGCTACTAATAGCGATGTCAATCCTCCTATCCAACACCTTATCTCTTAAATTGTCACCATTATCATCTTGCACCTGCAGGTGCACTTGTGGATGTTGTATTAAAAAAGCACGAATAATTTCAGCTAATACGGTTTTTGCGATAGAGGGTAAAACGCCCAATTTAATGCTGCCAGATTGGCCTTGGGCCATACTCATGCCATTGTGCAAGGTCGTTTCATAAAGATTATAAAGACCTTTAGCTTCGGGTAAAAAAGCACTTCCAAAGGCGCTCAATTCGCCATGGCGCTCAGGGTCAAATAAACACGCTCCCAATAATTGCTCTAGTTGTTTAATGGCTAAACTAACCGCTGGCTGAGATCTGCACAGCACAACTGCCGCCTTGCGGAAATTTTTACAGTGGGCTACCGTAAGAAAAGTGTTAATTTGTGCTATTTTTATATCGGGCAGCATGGAATTAGCCTTGTTGTTAATTTAATGGCGACTTTTATGCGGGGTCAACAAGAGTATCAAATAGTAACAGTGAACCCCGTGTAGCCCTTAAAGCTTGCGTGACTCTACTATTAACCTACTATTAACCTACGACTAACCTACGACTAACCTACTATTGATCCACTATAGCCTGCTTTGTTTTTGGCGGTGGGGATAGCGATGGTAATCCGGAACGCAGGAACTGGTAGTGGAAAAGAATTTTTAACGTGGGTTTACTCATTGGCATTGCATTTTATGGTGGGTCTTATGAGTATAAAGGCCTATTATAGAAAAACTTATCAAATAAAGCATTTAATTAATTATAATTATCGGACCTGACCGCTTAAACTAGGTTCATCTGAAACAATACTATGCCAGTTATGGCAACACGGGAGTCAAAATGAGCCAAGTACAAATGAACTACATCGCTGGTGAGTGGGTAGAAGGTGAGTCTACGGTAAGTAATATTAATCCTTCAAATCATAGGGAAGTGGTGGGGGAGTTTGCTCAAGCTTCAGCGGCTCAAGTTGATCAAGCGATAGTCTCTGCCCGTGAGGCACAAATTATTTGGCAAGCGACAGGTTTAGAAACCAAGCAGCGTGTATTGCAGGCCATTGGTGACGAAATGATCGCACGTTGTGATGAGCTTGGTGAGGTGCTTTCCCGTGAAGAAGGCAAGCCACGAGCTGAAGGGCGGGGTGAGGTCTACCGCGCGGGTCAGTTCTTTCAGTACTATGCTGCTGAAGTATTGCGTCAAATGGGTGACACTGCAGATTCGGTGCGTCCTGGTGTAGAAGTTGAAGTGCGGCGTGAGCCCATGGGAGTGGTAACTGTGATCAGCCCTTGGAACTTCCCAACAGCTACCGCTTCTTGGAAAATTGCTCCAGCCCTAGCCTTTGGTAATTCAGTAATCTGGAAGCCAGCTAACCTAACCCCAGCCAGTGCGGTATTGCTGACCGAAATCATTGCCAAGCAAGATATTCCTGCTGGCTTATTTAATCTAGTCATGGGTTCTGGCGCTAGTGTGGGTGAGAAACTCATTAATTCTGATGATATTGATGCCATTTCATTCACCGGTTCATTAGCTGTTGGCAAGCGCGTAGCTGTTGCTGCAGCAGCTAACCTCACCAAGTTTCAACTCGAAATGGGTAGTAAAAATGCCTTGATAGTATTGGATGATGCAGACCTAGACAATGCCGCAGATTGCGCTGTTAATGGCGCTTTTGGTGGTTCTGGACAGAAGTGTACAGCCTCTTCACGTTTAATTGTCACTGCCGGTGTGCATGATGAGTTTGTGGCTAAAGTACAAGAGCGCATGGCCAAGCTAAAGGTGGGTGGCGCGTTGGAAGAAGGCGTCACTATTGGCCCCGCAGTTGATGCTAAACAATATGCCCAAAACAAAGCCTATTTTAAGTTGGCCCAAGACGAAGGTGGGCATCTGGTTTGTGGTGGTGAATTTGATGATAGTAAAGGTTATTTTATGACGCCAGCATTATTTACCAACACCACTAATCAAATGCGCATTAACCGAGACGAAGCCTTTGCTCCTTTAGCCTGTGTTATTAAGGTGGCAGACTACGACCAAGCTTTGTCTACCTTAAATGACACTCAATACGGCCTAACGGGTGGTATCTGTACGACGTCTCTTAAGTATGCGACTCACTTTAAACGTCATGCTAAAACGGGCTGTGTGATGGTGAACTTGCCCACAGCAGGCACTGATTATCACGTGCCTTTTGGTGGCCGCAAGAACTCTAGCTTTGGTTCCAGAGAACAGGGCAAATATGCTGAAGAGTTTTACACAGAAGTGAAAACAACCTACATGAGGGCCTAGTGGCTGGAATGTAGGTTAGATTAAAGGGACAAGTCGATACCCAGCCTATGTGAGGCTTAGGAGAATAGGTAATGAGCAAGATGATGATGATTGATGGCTTGCAATACAGCCATTGGAGCCGTGAAGTTTTTGAACAGATGCGTGAGGGTGGCTTAAGTGCGGTGCACGTGACCATTGCTTATCATGAGCTCAGCCGTGAGACATTGCAGAATATTGGCCAATGGAACCGCCTGTTTGAAATGCACAGTGATTTGATTATCCCCGTCCACTCGGTGGCAGACATTGAGGCTGCTCATGCACAAAATAAAGTGGGTATTATTTTTGGTTTCCAAAACTGTTCGCCTATTGAAGATGACATTGATTTAGTGGCCATTTTCCATCAGTTGGGTGTGCGTATTATGCAGTTAACCTATAACAATCAAAGCCTCTTGGGTGCAGGTTGTTACGAAGCCACTGATTCTGGAATTTCTCGTTTTGGTAAAGTTGTCATTAAAGAAATGAATCGCGTGGGTATGGTGATTGATATGTCACACAGTGCTGAAGAAAGCACCCTACAAGCCATTGAACTGTCTCAGCGGCCCATTGTGATTAGCCATGCCAACCCAACATTTTTCGAACCAGCCAAGCGCAATAAATCAAATAAAGTGTTGTCTGCCCTAGCTGAAAGTGAAGGTTTGTTGGGGTTTAGTATGTACCCTTTTCATCTAAAAAATGGTCCTAAGTGCCGTTTAGATGAGTTTTGTAGCATGATTGCTGAGACGGTTGACCTTATGGGGATCGATCGTGTGGGTTTGGGGAGTGACTTATGTCTCAATCAACCCCTGTCTGTTTTAGAATGGATGCGCAACGGCCGGTGGACTAAACAAATGGATTACGGCGAGGGTTCTGCCAATAACGCCGCTTGGCCTGAATCTTTGTCTTGGTTTGAAACCAGTGCAGATTTTCCCAACATTGTGGTTGGTTTGCGTGATAAGGGTTTTAACGAAGTGGAAGTGGAACAAATTATGGGCCGCAACTGGCTCAACTTTTGTGCCGCAGGGTTTGGTCCACAATAGGGGCTTAACCTAAAGCCTATTTGGGGTCATAATTAGGCCCCCTTCAGCCGCTATAATGCAGCTTGTTTTGAGGTATGAGTATGAGTCAAATTATCTTGCGTCCAGCGTCACAAGCCATGGACTTAGAACGTTTAGGCGCAGGCTTTTCTAGCCGCTTAAGCTTTATGCGAACTTTAGTTAGGCACATGGTCCGAGACCAATGGGCCATTAGTTATAGCCAGTTTGAATTAGATCAACAAGGTTATGGTCATGCTGTGTTTGATATTAAAATGCCCCATAGTCAGCTCAGCTTAGTGGTATTTTCCCAATACTTAGCACCCGCAGAACGCAACGACCGAGTGATTGCAGAAAAGTGGGATCTGACCATGACCTTGGTAGAAGGTGAGGTGGATGACTTATGGCTCCAACAACTGGCGGTCAATGTTCCATTGCAAGAAGCGGGTCGCATAGACGCCCGCAGTTTATGTTTATCTCGTGGCAACCGCAGTGCGCGCATATTCGATTCTTTACTGGCTCTGCTGCGCAATGGCCAACAACCAGAACCCAAGAAATTAGCTGAAGTTGGTTACTTATACCGCACCACCGCTGTGTATGGTTCGGGTAAATTCGGTGCCTGTGATTGGGATAAAATTGCCCGCCAGCATCCGGACTTAGCGCGGCCTTTCTCGGCTGAAATGCTAGTGTGTTATTTGTTGCGCCAATTTAGTTTGGACCAATTACACCACTTGGTGCATCAGCCGGCTTACCCTAAAGCCGTAGACCTGGATATTAATCTACAACGTTACCTAGGCATTGGTAATTCTACTGGTCTGGGCATGGCGCCTTATCTAATCAATCATCCTATGTTAATGAACCAATGGATTAGCCAGCGAGAGCAGGCCTATGCAGAAGTGTTAGCGGCGCCTGTGAGCCAAGAAAAAATTGAACAACTCAAACGGGTGCTTGCTCAAGCCATGCAGCACGTCAGAGAAGTGAGTACGTTTGATGCCTGGCAGGCAAATAATAATGTGCAATTATTGTCTGATACTCAAGCACTCAGCGATTGGTTGGCTATCGATGCGCACGAGTTTAATGATTGGCGCCAATTACATGAATGGGCGCAGTTGCATTACAGTCTAGAAACTCAAGAGTTATTAGTGAGTTTGCTGTTGGAACTTTATCCAGCCCTTGTTGATCCAAAAGAAGATCAGTTAGCTATCAATGAAAGCCTGACTTATGATCCAACCCAATCGGCGCAGAACTTAGCCGACAGTATTCAGGAAAGTTACGATTGGGTGTTTGACTATGATTTTAGCCAAGCTGATGAAAACCAAACCTTTTGGTATTACTCACAAGAAAAGATGGAACCACGGCTGGGTAAAACTGATGTTGATGATGGTGCTGAGGTACAAATGTTTTTGGGCATCGCTAAGGCTGTGCAAGCGTGCCATGATGATTTGTTAACCGTAATGGAACAATCTTATGACATCAGTGTGGCTGAATTCTTATTACAAAAGCCCATTCATTTGGGCATTGTCAATCGAATTGCCACTATGGCACAGACCCAGTATGGAGAGATTCGAGCCAACCTATTGCATAAAGATGTGTTGCCGATGCACCTATTGAGATGCAAGCTAGCCTTCTTTGGGGTTAGTAAGTTTGACCCTAAATCGGCCCTTTGGGTGCGCAATACGATGTTCCAAGGTGCCCCAGTTGTGAGTGATTTAAGCCAAGAGTTTAGCGACGACTGGTATTTTCCAGTGGCGCCTGTGCTAGGTGAAAAGCAGCCGTCTAATGCCTGACATGCTGCAAATATCAGCCAACGAGCTTAAGTTTTTGGTGAAACGTAGTGTAGAAGGTTTAGGTTTTTCGCCTGGTGATCAGTTGTCGGCTGGTATTAAAGCAGCGACAGCGTTTCAGTTAGGATTGGCCAATAGTCACTTGCTAACTGAGGGCCTAGATGCCCTTAATAGTGACCTTAGGGCCCCTTTACTGCTTAGGTCCAATACTGATGAATTGCAGTTCGATGCGCAAGGCCAGTCGGCGCTGGTGCAGGTTGAGTTGGCGCTAGGTTTGGCGTTAGCTAAAGCTGTGCCTAAGCTGCGCATTCAGCGGATTGCGGCAGCAGCCTTTGCGGTGCCTTGTTTAATGAATTGGCTGGCTCAACCTTTGAGTCAGCCCGCAGCCCAACAATGCTACGCTGTCTATTTTACCCATCACAGTGGTGCGCAGCGTTGCGTGCTTATCGCTGCAGAGGGTCAACTGTTAGGTTTATACCAGCCCCTGCAGCAGGTGGTAGCCGCAGATGAACTATTATTGTGTATGGGTGAAGCCGACATCGAAGGTATCCTGATCACCGACGGCGCCGATTTATTGGGTTGGCGTGAGCGTTGTTTAGATCAAGGTGTGCACTTGGATGCCACTTTAGTGGCCCGCTTAAAACAGATGATGCAGGCGTCATTGGTGCCCGAGACCGCAGCCTCGCGAGCCGGTGCTGGGCCTGGCTAAAGGGAATTTTTCAACTCTGTGCTTGCCCCATTAGTGCGCCTATGGCTTGGATCAGAGGAGGGCTTCGCTCTTGAGCTCTAAACGCCTCTAGCACTTTGATGCGTGCCTTCGGTTGAAACATCAGTTCCTGTACTAGGGCATTAAATACCCCTTGATCGGTAGCACATTGGTGTACAAATAAACCCATCAGCTCAGCTGTTAATAAGTCTTCACTGCACTTACTGGCAATAGTGGCCAGTAACTCCACTCCCACAGTATTGTCCTTAGCCATTATTTGTTGCAACCACTGCTGGCGCGATACTGCATCGGGCGATTGGCTAACCGCGCGCAAACAGGCTACTTTTTCACCTTCATCGATGCTGGTTTTACCGCGTTCGATAAAAGCCTTAGCTAACACGTGGTTGAGCCTTTGGTTTTCCAGTTGGGCGGCCATGGTCTCCAGTACTGGGGCTGGCATCTGACTCACTTGCTGTTGCCAGTCAGGCTGTTGCTCTAGGCGCATAGCAAAATCTGCAAACCCTTGTAAACCTAATTCCTGCCAGCTTTGGTATGGCTGTGCGCCACTCATATAGTGACATACTGCTGGATAAAACTGAGACGCGCTTTGTTCTAAGGTGAGGCTTGCTTGAGCATGAAAGGCTGCCATACGGGCTTGGTCTGGAGTAAAGGCAAGGTTGCTGTGTTTAAGCTGCTCAGCCCAGTCAGCAGAAGCCTGTTGGTCTAACATGTTGGTGCCAATGGTTTCTAATAATTGATTAAGGAATTCATCCCGTGCAGCCTGAATTAGCAGGCCTCGCTCATCCAAGGGTAGTTTAAGAAACCAGATAGTAGGGGTAGACGCACCATGTTCAGAGGTTTGTGGTGACCAAGACAGAATACCGACCCAAGCATGCCGTAACCATGGTAACGGGTAAGCTTTTTGCCCTTCTTCAAAGGCTTTAAAGTCTGCTGTGGAAAGTTTGCTCAGGCGACAGCCCATATCGTATACGCGGTAGTGGCCCTGCAATTGCTGCAGAAGGTCGCTTAAAGTTTCCATGGGTTGCATTTGGTCTACTCGGAGGCCTAGGTTAAGATGGGCCATATGATATCAAATTTTGCCCAGTGAGGTACGAGAAGTGGACCCAAAAAGTTGGTGGGTGTACATGGTGCAAACCCAAGGTGGACGTCTTTATACGGGTATTACTACCGATACGAAGAGGCGCTTTAAAGAGCATTGCGAGGGCGGTAAGCTAGGGGCGCGATTTTTCCGCACGGATCCGGCTTACGCTATGGTGTTTGTTGAGGCACAACCGGACCGGTCTGCAGCCAGTAAGCGTGAATTTGCCATGAAGAAATTAACGCGTCAGCAAAAATGGGAGTTAGTTGAGGCTTGTTCGGCCGATCGCAAAGAAACAAAAAGGACAAAGGTGTGAGACAACTACATTTTGAAGGCAGTGGCTTTGAATACTTTAAAATTTGGATCGTTAATATATTATTAATTATCATTACCTTGGGAGTGTATTACCCGTGGGCAAAAGTTCGTAATCAGCGTTATTTTTATGCAAACACGACGCTAGAATCTCGCAACTTTGAATATCATGCAACGGGCAAGCAGCTGTTTTTGGGGTACATTATGGCCATGGCCCTGTTGTTAGTGCTTTCTATTGTGCAAAATATATCACCCTTAGGTGCCGTAGGCACTTTTCTACTATTATCACTCATTATCCCGTGGATTATATGGCGCAGCCTTATGTTTACCATGCGCATGAGCAGTTTCAGTAATGTCCGCTTTAGGTTTGTAGGTAGCCTAAAGGGTGCTTATGTCAACTTTATGTTACTGCCAGGGGCGTTGTTCTTATGTCTCTATGGTGCGCCGGGTTTAGCTTTTCTCTTGTTATTCACCTTGCCTGATGCAATAGGAATAGGGCTAGGTGTATTGATACTCGCCTATGCCAGCACTTTTACAGCCTTAGCTCTGTACCTTGGCGCCCTCATAAAAAATAAAAACACCAGCTATGTCGTGAATGGTTATCGATTTGGCCAAGGTCAATTTAACACCACCCTTGAAACTCATAAATTTGCCAAAATACTGATAAAGACCATTGGTATAGGTTTTTTGATGTTGATCAGTATAGTTATTTTTACAGTGATTATGATGGCTTTAACTGGCGGTTTGGCTGGCCTATTGAGCCTAGTTAGTGGCGACTCTGAGGCCATAAAAGTGTTGTTTTCAGGGCCCAATATAAACCGTGGTTTAGGGCTGAGTTACATCGCTGTTTTGCTGTCTAGCTTTATTGTTGTGGCCTACTTCCAGGCCCATGTGCGCCAGTATGTATTTGATAATACATTATTAAATGAAAATGTTAGCTTCAGGTCTTCACTGACGACACGCGCATTAGCTTGGTTAATGATATCTAACTTTGTGCTACTAGTCATGACGCTTGGTTTAGCGACACCTTGGGCAAAGGTTAGGCGTGCACAGTTGATTCTTAAAAATACTTTAGTTGATGTCGAATCTGGCTTTGATGGGTTTATTACCCAGCAACAAGAACAACAATCTGCTTTAGGAGAGCAGGTTGGAGATGCATTTGATATTGATATTGCGATGGGAGTCTAAGGTTAAAATATACTTAACAAAAGGTCGCCTCGTTTGATTATCCAGGGTGTTTGGTTCGACCAAGGAAGTGCGCAAAAGCGCAATGCTAGCCTGCAAGTAAAGGCCCATAGCTATGTGGTCAGTATTAACGGTGGTGACTCATTAGAAACTGTTGTTCTATTAAAAGGTGACTTACATCAACTTGTAGTGAGTGATCGCATTGGTCATGTAGAGCGTAAAGTAACCTTACCCGATGGTTCTGTGTTTGCCTCTGGTGACAATGACGCTATTGATGACCTCGTTGGATCAAAGAAAAATATTCACGCTATGGTTCATGTTTTAGAATCCCATCTTGCTTGGATAATGGTTGCGCTAGCGATTACCATTGGTTGTACCCTTGCTGGATTCAAATGGGGAGTTCCGTTGGCAAGTGAGGTTATTGCCCATGCACTGCCGTACAAAACTAATGACCTGATTGGCACTGAAACCCTAAGCTTTTTAGATGAAGTTACTTTTAAGCCCAGTCAATTAAGCGCTGCTAAAAAGCGCCGTATTGATGACCACTTTCGGGAGACCTTAGTTCCTCTTGACGAACAACATCAGCAGATCAAGTATCGATTGCACTTTCGTGCATGGAATTATGCAGGTAAAAGCATTCCCAACGCCTTTGCGCTGCCTTCTGGTGACATTATTGTTACCGATCAGTTTATTCATTTGAGCCAAAATCAAGACCAGATAGATGCTGTGTTGTTGCATGAAATGGGACATGTAGTGCACCGACATTCGTTACAACAACTCATTCAAACTAGCTTAGTTGGCGCGGCAATAGTGGTGCTTAGTGGAGACACCAATAGTGCGGCTGATATGGGCCTTGGTTTAGGCTCACTATTGGTGAGTAGTCATTACTCAAGGAACCACGAATACGAAGCAGATGCTTACGCGTTTGAAAAAATGCTTTTGGTCGGCATCAACCCCCAAGCATTTGTCGAAATTATGCAGCGCATGCAGGACTTCATGAACTCAACGCAACCTGGGCAAAGTCACAGTCAAACAGAAAGCCTGCCTCAGGCTCAGGTAAAGTCACCGGTAGCTAACATGGTCGACTATTTTAGTTCTCACCCCAGTACAGACAGACGCGTACAGCAAGCTAAAACATACCACCAATGCTTTGCCCTAGGTTTAACTGTATGTGAGCAACAGTAGCTTAGGTTGAGGCTTTGATTAGGCTCTAGCTTGGGTGTCTAAGGTCTTTTCTGCTGGTTTAGTTAGGTCTGCGGTGACCTGCTTGTTATTCAGCCAAACTTGCTTCTGTTGACCCGACTTCAGTGTCTTGTTTTTTTGGCTTGTGCATTTCTTGGGCATTAAAGCGTTGTCCAGTCACACCTAAGCTATCTGGTCCCAATAAGTATTGGTAGGTTGGCATAATGTCATCTGGGGTTAGGTTTAGCGCTGGATCTTCACCAGGGAAGGCTTGAGCCCTCATGCTGGTGCGAGTGGCGCCTGGATTAATGACGTTAACCCGGATGTTGCTGATGTTTTCAGTTTCTTGTGCCAACACCTGGGCCATGCCTTCGGTAGCAAACTTAGAAACGCTATAAGCCCCCCAATAGGCCTTGCCTTGGTTGCCAACTCCTGAGCTAGTGAAAATAACCGAGGCATCCTTGGACGTCTCCAATAAAGGCAATAGCGCTTGGGTCATCATGAACGCAGCGGTAACGTTAACGTGCATGACTAACCGCCAAGTGCGGGATTCATAGTTGGACAGGGGTGTCAGTTGGCCTAATATAGATGCGTTATGCAGCAAACCATCTAAGCAGCCAAATTCCTCTGTTAGTACCTCTGCCAGTTCGATGTAGTCTTCATCTTTGGCCGTGCGCAGGTCTAAAGGGTAGATGGCAGGCTGGCCGTGCCCAGCGCTCACAATCTCGTCATACACCGCCTCCAGTTTTGCTAAAGTACGACCCAACAAAATAACAGTTGCACCCAATCGGGCACAATCCATAGCGGCTGAGCGACCGATACCAGAGCCAGCCCCAGTAATTAAAATGATGCGGTTTTTAAGTAGTTTTTCTGGTGCCGTATAATCAAACATGAGCAGTATTATCCTTAATAATTAAATCCGATACAGCCTAAGGTGAAATGACCAACCTAGGGTTGGTCAGCATGGGGTTTAGTGGCATAGATGAGGTAGTTCACGTCTACGTCCTTTACGTTTAAAGCGTATTTTTTGGTAAAAGGGTTGTAGGTCATCCCCGTCATCGCCTGAGCTGACAAACCAGCTAAGCGCATATAGGCATGTAATTCTGAAGGTTTAATGAATTTTTTGTGTTCGTGAGTGCCCTTGGGAAGCATTTTTAACAGGTATTCCGCACCCACGATGGCAAATAAGTATGATTTTGCATTACGATTAATGGTTGAAAAAAATACTTGGCCACCTGGCTTGAGTAGTTTTGCACAAGCAGCAACCACGGCGCTTGGGTCGGGAACGTGTTCTAGCATCTCCAAGCAAGTCACTACATCGTATAAGCCAGCTTCTTCCTCGGCTAGCTGCTCGGCAGTCATTTGCCGGTAATCCACCTCTACACCGCTTTCCAAGCTGTGCAGCTGTGCCACCTTAAGTGGAGCCTCGCCCATGTCTATGCCGGTCACAGTGGCGCCTCGTTGCGCCATTGCTTCGGCTACAATGCCACCACCACAGCCGATATCAGCAACTTTCATCCCGTGCAGTGGGGCGCGTTCATCAATCCAACCGATACGGAGTGGGGTAATGGCGGGTAAGGGCTTGAACTCACTATCTAAATCCCACCAGCGGGCGGCGAGGGCTTCAAACTTGGCTATTTCTGCAGCATCTACGTTTTGGTTCACAGTGGCGTTTCTTGCTAATAAAAGATGGGCTTCAGTATAGCGCGGAAACCCATTCACTGCATCTGAAAATTAGCCTCAGTAGAAGCTGCTAATGGTAGCTTTGTTAGTGGCAAATTAACTGCTAATTGTGCTAAAATCTTGGTTTATCTGACGCTTTTTTTTGGCGTTGTCCATAAGGGCGCCGAAAGGTAAGCTCGAAGCGTTAGTCGCACAAGGAAATTGGCTTAATTATGGCTGAAATGGCTAAAGAAATATCGCCTATAAACATTGAAGATGAACTCAAACAATCCTACTTAGACTATGCCATGAGCGTAATCGTAGGGCGTGCGCTGCCTGATGTGCGAGATGGCTTAAAGCCTGTGCACAGGCGTGTATTGTTCGCCATGAATGAGTTAAGCAACGATTGGAATAAATCTTACAAGAAATCTGCCCGAGTGGTCGGTGACGTCATTGGTAAATATCACCCCCATGGTGACACTGCTGTTTATGACACTATCGTACGGATGGCTCAGCCATTCTCTATGCGTTACACCTTAGTCGACGGTCAAGGTAACTTCGGTTCTGTCGATGGCGATTCTGCTGCAGCGATGCGTTATACGGAAATCCGTATGCAGAAGATTGCCCATGATTTATTGGCGGATCTAGACAAAGATACGGTTGATTTTGTGCCCAACTATGATGGCACTGAGATGATTCCAGACGTATTGCCAACGCGGTTGCCCAACTTATTGGTAAACGGTTCCTCGGGTATTGCTGTAGGTATGGCGACTAATATTCCACCACATAATATTAATGAAGTGATTAGTGGTTGTTTAGCTCTTATTGAGAACCCTGATATTGAGGTGGATGAGCTCATGCAGCACATCCCCGGCCCAGATTTCCCAACGGCGGGCATTATTAATGGCCGCGCTGGCATTGTGCAAGCTTACCGCACAGGACGTGGTCGTATTTATGTGCGGGCCCGCTATCACGTTGAAGAAAATCCAAAAAATAACAAGGCCTCCATTATTGTTACGGAACTGCCTTACCAGGTTAACAAAGCGCGTTTAATCGAAAAAATTGCTGAACTGGTTAAAGATAAAAAAATTGAAGGTATTACTGAACTGCGTGATGAGTCTGATAAAGACGGTATGCGCATGGTTATTGAGCTGCGCCGTGGCGAAGTACCTGACGTCATTGTTAATAATTTGTATTCTCAAACACAAATGGAAAATGTGTTTGGCATCAACGTAGTCGCATTGGTTGACGGCCAGCCACGCACACTAAACCTTAAGCAAATGCTCGAAGCTTTTGTGCGTCACCGCCGTGAAGTGGTTACTCGTCGTACTTTGTTTGATTTGCGTAAGGCCCGTGAACGAGGTCATGTTCTGGAAGGTCTTATGGTGGCCTTAGCTAATATAGATCCGGTGATAGAGTTGATAAAAACCTCTACCAACGCAGCCGAAGCTCGGGAGAAGCTGGTAGCTCAGCGTTGGCCTGCGGGTCAAGTGGTGTCTATGCTAGAGCGTGCTGGTCCAGATGCTTGTAAGCCAACCACCTTAGGTGCTGAGTTTGGTTTGCATGGTGATCAATATCAACTGTCTGAAGGACAAGCACAAGCGATTCTAGAGCTGCGTTTACATCGCTTAACAGGGCTAGAACAAGACAAGCTGGTGGCTGAATACCAGGTGTTGTTAGAGCGTATTGCAGAATTGTTAGAAATATTGGGTTCTGCTGATCGTTTGATGGAAGTGATTCGTGAAGAATTAGCCCAAGTGTTAGAAGCTTATGGCGACGAGCGTCGCTCAGAAATCGTTGCTTCACGTCAAGACCTTACGGTTGCCGATTTGATTCCTGAAGAAGATATGGTGGTTACTATTTCTCATGCTGGCTATGCGAAGACGCAGCCAGTGAGTGACTATCAGGCGCAGCGCAGGGGTGGACGTGGTAAAGCTGCGACCGGTGTAAAAGAAGACGATTTTGTAGAACATCTACTAGTGACGTCCTCTCATGACACTATTCTGTGCTTCAGTAACCGCGGTAAAGTATATTGGTTACGAGTGTTTGAAATTCCTCAGGCCAGTCGTGCCGCTCGTGGTCGGCCCATTATTAATATTTTACCCTTAGATGAGGGTGAACGATTAACCACTATCTTGCCGTTGCCAGAAGGCGGCTACCAAGAAGGGCATTACATATTCATGGCGACAGCCAGTGGTACTGTGAAGAAGACGCCACTAACTGCATTTGCGCGCCCTCGAACCAGTGGCCTGATTGCCCTTGGTCTTGACGAAGGTGACACGCTCATTGGAGCCACAGTGACTGACGGTGATCAACAAATTATGTTGTTTGCGAGCAATGGTTTGGCAGTGCGCTTTAATGAAGAAGATGTGCGCCCTATGGGTCGAACTGCACGTGGTGTGCGCGGTATCCGTCTGGCTGAAGAGGCTAGTGTGATTAGCCTTATAATGCCTCAAGCAGAAGGTCGCATACTCACAGCCAGTGAAAACGGCTTTGGTAAACAAAGCCGTAATGAAGATTATCCTGTGCGCGGTCGTGGTGGTAAGGGTGTCATTGCTATTCAAATGTCAGCTCGTAATGGCGCCCTCATTGGCGCGGTGCAAGTGTTTGATGGCGACGAAGTGATTCTCATTAGTGACCAAGGCACTTTAGTGCGCACGCGTGCTAGTGAAGTGTCTGTGTTGGGTCGTAATACCCAAGGTGTGACCTTAATTAAAGTGCAAGAAGGTGAGAAGTTGGTGCAAGTTGCGCGAGTTGCTGAAACCATGGATGAGGACGTTGAAGACGCTGTAGAGCAAAACACCCAAGAGTCTGCAGAAGTTAGTTCAACGTTAGACTCAAATGAGGTTTCTTCGACGACGGATGCGCCAGAGCAGGAGTAAAGCTTCATGACCTTACGTCACTATAATTTTTGTGCCGGTCCTGCCGCGCTGCCTCTAGAAGTGTTAGAGCTAGCGCAAGCGGAAATGTTAGATTGGCAAGGCCGTGGATTGTCGGTGATGGAAATTAGTCACCGGCACCCCGACTACATGGCCATGGTGCAGGACGCTGAGTCTAAGTTACGCCAATTGATGGGTATTCCAAGCCATTATAAAGTGTTGTTTATGCAGGGGGGTGCGACTGCCCAATTTGCCCTCTTACCGATGAATTTGCTTGGGCCTAAAACCCATGCTGATTATATTGATACGGGTATTTGGTCGGCCAAAGCGATCGCCGCTATGGCGCCTTATGGTGTGGCGTCTGAGGCGGCATCAAGCGCCCATGGTGGCTACCAAAGTGTGCCCACTCAGGCACAGCTAAAGCTCAATAAAAACGCCGCTTATGTGCATTATTGTCCTAATGAAACCATTGGTGGTCTGGCGTTTGATTATGTGCCTGATACGGGGGCAGTGCCGCTGATTGCAGACATGTCTTCAACCATCCTCTCAGAACCCATTGACGTGTCGCAGTTTGGGGTGATTTATGCAGGGGCTCAAAAAAACATTGGCCCAGCAGGTCTCACTTTAGTCATTATTAGGGAAGACCTATTAGGCAGCGCCTGCCTCACTACTCCCAACCCGTTTAACTATGCTTTGCAGGCAGCTAATGACTCCATGCTCAATACCCCGCCTACTTATGGCTGGTATCTAGCGGGGCTAGTGTTTGATTGGCTATTGCAACAAGGTGGGCTTAGCGCTATGGCTGAAAAAAACACGGCTAAAGCCAGTTACTTGTATCAAGCCATAGATGAAAGCCGGTTATATTCTAATCATATCGCGCTTGCCAATCGTTCCAAAATGAACGTCACCTTTAGTTTGGCTGATGACGCCTTGAATGCTGAATTTCTGCAACAGGCAAAGGCTAATGGGTTACTTAACCTCAACGGCCACCGCAGTGTGGGTGGCATGAGGGCAAGCATCTATAATGCAGTTCCCGCAGAGGCGGTGTATGCACTGGTCGCCTTTATGAAAGATTTTGAAACACGACACTGGGCTTAAAATAATTATGACCAAGCCAGCATTAACTCAAGAACAAGAACTTGGTCAATTGCGCCAAGATATTGATCACATAGATCAGCAAATCCAAAGCCTTATTAATCAGCGGGCGGCTTGTGCACAGCGAGTTGCAGAAGTTAAGCAGTCGTATCAGGGCAATCAAGACGCCGTATTTTATCGACCAGAGCGAGAGGCACAGGTACTGCGCAGGGTTATGGAGCGCAACCAAGGGCCACTAGATGATGAGGAAATGGCGCGCCTATTTCGTGAATTAATGTCGGCATGCTTGGCCCATGAACAGCCTATGCGCATCGCTTTTCTTGGGCCTCAGGGTACCTTTACCCAAGCTGCTGCACTTAAACATTTTGGCCATTCAGTGATCAGTGCGCCTTTAGGTTCTATTGATGAGGTGTTCCGTGAGGTTGAAGCTAAGAGCGCTCATTATGGCGTAGTGCCCATCGAAAATTCATCTGAAGGTATGATTAACAATACCTTGGATAGCTTTCGCCATTCCTCTTTGGTGATCTCTGGCGAAGTCGAGATGCGCATTCACCAAAACTTATTGGTCAAAAAAGGGGCAGATTTATCTCAAGTGGAGCGGATCTACTCCCACTCTCAATCCCTCGCCCAGTGTCGTTCTTGGCTGGATAACCACATGCCACAGGCAGAGCGCTTTGCTGTGAGTAGCAATGCAGAGGCTGCACGGCGGGTGGCTCAGCAGACCGGTGCCGACGCAGGTAAAGTAGCGGCCATTGCTGGCATTATGGCAGCAGAGATCTATGAGTTAGACGTTAAGCACGCAAATATTGAAGATCAACCCGATAACACCACACGGTTTTTGATCATTGGCCATGCCTCAGTGCCTGCCTCTGGACAAGATAAAACCTCTTTATTGGTACTGGCCCGTAATAAACCAGGGGCTTTGTATCATATTTTGGAACCATTTCATCGTCATAATGTAAGTATGACTAGCATTGAGTCTAGACCCTCAGGGCAGGGCGCATGGGGTTATGTGTTCTATATTGATTTTGAAGGCCATCATAGCGATAGCAAAGTGCAGCAAGTGCTAGAAGATTTAGATCAAGACTCCGTAGAGGTGCGTTTACTAGGCTCATACCCGCAGGCGGTGCTCTAATGACCTTAGCGCCTTTGTCTTTTTGCCATGACAAGGTTTTAGTGTTGGGCTTAGGTCTAATAGGTGGGTCCTTGGCTCTGTCGTTGCGCCGCACTCAGAAGCATCAGTTGTGGGGTTATGATCTAGATCAAGCCAGTATGCAGCAGGCTCAGGACCAAGGTGTTATTGACCATCAGGTGACAGATTTGGCGACCACAATTAGCCTGATGGATGTGGTGGTGTTAGCTGTTCCTGTTAAAGCTATGGAAAAGGTATTGGCCCAAGTGGCTCCGCACCTGGCTTCCCACACGCTAGTAACCGATGTAGGCAGCGTCAAAGGTAGTATTGTAGCTGCGGCCTATGACGTGTTTGTCACACCGCCACCAGGTTTTGTACCTGGGCATCCTATTGCAGGGTCTGAGCGTAGTGGCATTAACGCCGTGGATATCGATTTATTTGTGGATCATAAATTCATTATTACCCCGTTAGCCACTAGCCACCCTCAAGCTATAGAAGTTTTAGCTGATATGTGGTCTGGCATCGGCAGTGAAATTTTACTAATGGACATTGAAAGGCATGATGAGGTGTTGGCTGCAACCAGTCATTTGCCGCACCTTTTAGCCTTTTCCTTAGTAGACACGTTAGCATCAAATACAGACAATAAAGACATTTTTCGTTACGCGGCAGGAGGGTTTAGAGACTTTACCCGTATTGCAGGAAGCGATCCAACCATGTGGCACGATGTCTTTATCGCCAATCGTGATGCCTGTCTTAAAACCTTAGATCAGTTTACTGCAGGGTTAGCTGATTTAAGGGAGGCTGTGGCCACTGGCGACAGTCAAACCATGATGGGTATCTTAACGCGTGCACGCAGTGCTCGACATCATTTTGAAAAAATATTGGCAAACTCTGCCTATACTGGAACTATGACAAATACAAAACACTTTAACGTGCGCGCAGGTGGTCAGGTACAAGGGCGCATTCGCGTGCCTGGCGACAAATCTGTTTCCCATCGTTCAATCATGCTGGGTGCATTAGCACAAGGCACGACTCATATCAGTGGGTTTTTAGAAGGCGAAGACGCCATGGCAACACTACAGGCGTTCCGTGATATGGGCGTCGTTATCGAAGGCCCTGCAGAGGGTAAAGTGGTGGTGCATGGTGTTGGTCTTGATGGACTCAAACCACCACCTGGTCCACTTTACGTGGGCAATTCTGGCACTACAATACGCTTAATGGCGGGCTTAATGGCGGGCCAAGCATTTGATGTTGAGCTGAGTGGAGATGTATCACTGAACAAACGTCCTATGGAACGTGTGGCTAAACCCTTGCGTTTAATGGGTGCCATAGTTGATACCTCAGAAGGGGGTTGTCCACCATTAAAAATTAAAGGCGGGCAGCAATTAACGGGTATTCATTACCACTTGCCTATGGCAAGTGCGCAAGTGAAATCCTGTGTTATGTTAGCTGGTTTGTATGCTCAGGGTCACACCAGCGTAACTGAGCCTGCCCCCACCCGCGATCACACAGAGCGTATGCTCAAAGGCTTTGGTTATGCAGTTGAACGAACGGTGGACACCTGTTCTATAGTGGGCCAAGGCCAGCTTCTGGCCACCAATATTGATGTGCCATCGGATATCTCTTCAGCCACCTTTTTTCTAGTTGCTGCTGCAATTTGCCCTGCTTCAGACCTTGTTATAGAGCATGTGGGTATGAATCCAACGCGCATTGGGGTGATTAATATTCTGCGCTTAATGGGTGCCGATCTCACCGTTCGAAATGAGCGAGAAGTGGGTGGTGAGCCGGTGGCAGATTTACACATTAAATACGCACCCCTTACTGGCATTCATGTGCCAGAAGATCAAGTGCCTTTGGCGATTGATGAATTTCCAGCGTTGATGGTTGCTGCTGCTTGTGCGAGTGGCACCACCTTAATCACGGGTGCTGAAGAGTTGCGGGTCAAGGAAAGTGATCGTATCCAAGCTATGGTAGATGGCCTAAGTGCAATGGGAGTCACCATTGAGGGCACCGCAGATGGTGCCATTATTCAGGGCATGGGTGCAGATAAAAGATTTGGCTCTGCGCAGATTGTTACTCATCATGACCATCGTATTGCAATGGCCTTTACTATTGCAGGATTGCGGGCTGAAGCGGATATAAAAATTCTAGATTGTGCCCATGTGGCCACATCTTTTCCTAACTTTGTCGAACTGGCACGTACTGTAGGTATGACGCTAGACGAGGAATACCAGTCATGAAGAATGCACCAATTATTACTATTGATGGACCAAGCGGTTCTGGTAAAGGCACCTTATGTAAATTACTGGCTGACCGTTTGGGCTATCACTTGCTTGATAGTGGTGCCTTGTATCGTTTGGTGGCCCTGGCTGCTGAGCATCATGGGGTGAGTTCTGAGAATGAGCTGGCCGTAGCCGACATAGCCGCCTGTTTAGATGTGCAATTTAAAGGCCAAGCTGATGGCGTGCAAGTGGTGTTAGAAGGGGAGGACGTCACGTCTGCCATTCGCACCGAAGCGTGTGGCATGAACGCTTCAAAGGTGGCCAGTCTCACCTTGGTTCGCAAGGCTTTGCAAGAGCGACAACGGGCCTTTGCAGAATTGCCAGGTTTAGTTGCGGATGGCCGAGATATGGGTACCGTGATCTTTCCAGAAGCCCCGGTAAAGGTTTTCTTAACAGCAAGTGCGCAAGAACGAGCGGAAAGACGTTATAAACAGTTGAAAAGCAAGGGCTTGAGTGCTAGCCTGTCAGATATACTGACGCATATTCAGCAACGCGACGAGCGCGACGAAAATCGTACTGTCGCACCTTTGAAACCAGCTGACGATGCTTTAGTGATCGATTGTACCCATATGAGTATTTTAGATGTGGAGCAAAAGATTCTTACCTTTATTCATAGCAAGGGTGTCTTGTAACACCTTTGTATAATATTAACTAACTAGGGGCATCTCGAGAAGCCGCACTGCTAGACAGTTGTGAGCCTATCGTTAACCTCATCGAGTATTGCAATGGGCGAAAGTTTCGCAGATCTGTTTGAAGAAAGTCTTGAACAGGTAGAGATGAAAAAGGGTTCTTTGATTACTGGTGTAGTCATTGCTATTGATAGTGAAATGGTCACCATTAATGTTGGCTTAAAGTCTGAAGGTGTGGTTTCACGCAGTGAATTTCTCAATGCCGCTGGCGAGCTAGAAGTAGCTGTTGGCGATGACGTTTTGGTTGCCCTGCAAGAAATTGAAGACGGCTTAGGTGCGACCCAAGTATCTCGCGAACGTGCTCGTGAAATGGAACGCTGGCATCAACTTGAAAAAATCCAAACCGACGATAAGACCGTTACTGGTGTGATTAGCGCTCGGGTTAAAGGTGGCTTTAATGTTGAGTTAGGTGGTATCCGCGCCTTCCTACCAGGTTCTTTGATTGATACCCGCCCGTTACAAGATGTTTCTCATTTAGAGGGTGTGGATCTAGAATTCAAAATTATTAAGCTTGATATGTTACGCAACAACGTTGTTGTGTCTCGTCGTGCTTTGATGGACGAAGCCAACAAAGCCCAACGCTCACAAGTGTTATCGACGCTTGAAGAGGGGGCCGTAGTGAAAGGTTTTGTGAAGAATTTGACCGATTATGGCGCCTTTATCGATCTTGGTGGCCTAGACGGCTTGCTGCACATTACTGACATTGCTTGGCGTCGTATTAAACACCCTAGCGAGATGCTAACTGCAGGTGCCGACATTGAAGTAAAAGTATTGAAGTTTGATGCCGAAAAACAACGCGTCTCTTTAGGTTTGAAGCAACTACAGCAAGACCCTTGGACCAGCTTTACTGATACTTATCCTGTGGGTAGTCGTTTACCAGCCACGGTCACCACAGTGACAGATTATGGTTGTTTTGCTCGAGTTTCTGATGGTATTGAAGGTCTTGTCCACGCCTCTGAAATGAGCTGGATGAAACGTAATTTACACCCCTCCAAGATGGTGTCTGTGGGTGAAGAAATTGAAGTCATGATTTTAGACATCAATGGTGAAAAACGGCGTTTATCTTTGGGTATTAAACAATGCAGTGAAAGCCCTTGGGTGGCCTTCTCTAAGCAGTACTCAGAAGGTGATAAGGTGTCTGGTAAGCTAAACTCCAAGACAGACTTTGGCTTATTTATAGGCCTAGAAGATGGTATTGATGGCCTTGTTCACGTGTCTGATGTTGATTGGAATAAGAGTGATGAAAGCTTGTTAGAAAGCTTCCAAAAAGGTCAGCAAATTGATGCCGTAATCTTATCCATTGATACTGAGCGCCAACGGGTTGCTTTAGGTATCAAACAAATGGCAGGTGATCCCTTCTCTGACTATGCAACGGCGAACGCCAAAGGCACTGAGGTGACGGGTACTATTGCAGAAGTCACGTCGGGTGGTTTGTTAGTCGATTTGGCCGAAGGCGTACAGGGTTTCTTAAAACGCGGTGAACTGGCTCAAGGCCAGGAATTATCGGACTTTAAAGAAGGCCAATCAATCACCAGTTTTGTGGCAAACCTAGATCGTAAAGGTCGCTCTATTAGCCTAGCTGTACGTGCCCAGGAAGCTGCTCAGCAACGTGTGCAAATGCAGGAGCTGAATACCAAGCCGGTTGAATCTGAAGGCCCAACAACTATTGGTGACCTTATTAAGGAACAGCTTAAAAAATAAGAGAAAGGAAAGGCTATGCGTAAGTCTGAACTGATTGAAAATTTGATTGACCGCTTTGAAAACATTCCTGTTAAGAATGTGGAGCAATCGGTTAAGGCTATTATTGTCCATATGGCTGATGCGTTAGCTGCTGGCGATCGAATTGAGATAAGAGGCTTCGGTAGCTTTTGTTTGCACTATAGAGCACCAAGAACTGGGCGCAACCCAAAAACGGGTGATTCAGTAGAATTAGAGGCCAAGTACGTGCCTCATTTTAAACCAGGTAAAGAACTACGCGATCAGGTAAACGATAGTCTATAATGGGCTATCGTTGATAAAGGTTGGGTCCGCTTCAGCCACCCTGATTAGGTAAAAGTACGTGAAATTATTAAAAGCCTTGTTGTTCTTTGTCATCTGTATGGTGGCCTTGGTTGTTGGTGTGCTGTTTAGCGCTCGCAATAGCCAGGCTGTGTCTTTGGATCTAATTTTCTTCCAGTTACCTCCTTTGAGTATGGCTATTTGGCTGTTACTAAGCTTAGTAACAGGCATGCTCTTGTGTGCCTTTATCTACACCTTTGTGACCTTTAAATTGAAGCGTCATAATGCACAATTGCAGCGTCAACTGGCTAAATTGAACCAAAAAAAATCCCATACTGAGACACTGCGTTAAGTATGGATGCCTCCTTACTTATTGTACTCATTGCTGCCTTGGGCATTGGTTGGTGGCTAGGCCAACGAGAGAGTCGACAAAAGCGAAACTCTGAGCTGGGTCTGCAAGCGGATTACTACCGTGGCCTCAATTACTTATTAAATCAGCAAACAGACGAAGCCCTAGAGCTGTTTATTCACGCCTTAGAAGTTAATCCACAGACGGTGGATACCCACTTAGCTTTGGGTGGTTTATTTCGGCGTCGTGGTGAAGTTGATAAAGCCATTCAAATCCATCAAAACCTACTCTCCGCAAAAGGCTTAGACCAAGAGCAATTAATGCTGGCTGAGCTGGAACTAGCTCACGACTTTATCAAAGCGGGTCTATTGGATCGTGCAGAAGAGCTTTTGCTCGATGTGGTGCAACAGCCGAATCAGCAAAAAGCCAAAGCCACGGAACTATTAGTTGACGTTTATCAGCGTGAGCAGGATTGGCATAAAGCCCTAGAAGTAGGATCTGCCACTAATGTGTCTGCCAGTGTTGATTTAGCCCAACGGTTATCACATTTTTGCTGTGAACTGGCCGAAGAAGCCCTGCAGGCTAGCCAACAACAAGAATGCCTAGGCTACTTGAAGCGAGCTAAACGCCATAATGCCGATAACCCAAGAGTGAGTTTTTTGCGGGCTCAACTGAGCATGCAACAAGACAATTATAGAGATGCCAAAAGGCACTTGTTGACGATGGCTCAGCAAGACGATCAGTTGGTGCCTGAAATAATTCAACCGTTACATCTATGCTTCTCTAAGCTGGGTGATGTCGATGGATGGCGTGCTTGGTTGAGTCAGGCAATGGCACAACACCCTAGTACTAGTCTGTTATTAGCTCAAGCCCATGAAATAGGGCAGCAAAATGATTCCGAAGCAGCGGCTTATTTGACTGAAAATTTGCGACAGAGACCCTCCTTAAAGGGCTTCAATTATCTAATTGACCTGCACATGCAGTGGGCTTCTGAAAATGCAAAGGATAGTTTACACGTCCTCAAAGGCCTGACAGTGGCTCTGCAAAGAAGTAAACCTCATTACCGCTGTCGACAATGTGGTTTTGCCGGCAACTCCATGCATTGGCAATGCCCTAGTTGCCACCAGTGGGGAACGACCAAACCTATTTATGGCTTAGAAGGAGAGTAACTTGACGCAAGGTTCACCCATTGTAGTGGCTTTAGATTATCAATCTGCAGAGCAAGCCCTGTTAATGGCACGTCAGTTAGATCCTACACGTTGTCGTTTAAAAGTGGGTAAAGAGCTGTTCACTGCTGCTGGCCCACAATTGGTGGAGCAGCTGCAACATCAGGGCTTTGAAATATTCCTCGATCTTAAGTTTCACGACATTCCCAATACTGTGGCGAAAGCGGTGTTGGCAGCAGCGCGGATGGGGGTGTGGATGGTTAATGTGCACGCCAGTGGTGGTGCAGAGATGATGCAAACAACGCGTATGGCGCTTAAAGATAAAGGTGGCCATCAACCACTATTGATTGCGGTGACGGTATTAACCAGTATGGATGCTGCAGGTTTAAAGGCCACAGGTATAGATCAATTACCTGCTGAACGAGTGCTTTCGTTGGCTCATTTGAGTCAAGCATCTGGCTTTGATGGTGTTGTTTGTTCTGCCCAAGAGTCAGCATTATTAAAAGCTAAATTGGGTGATCATTTTAAATTAATAACACCTGGCATACGGCCATCTTTTGCTGTGGCTGGAGACCAAAAACGGATTATGACACCGGCTCAAGCTATGGCGGCGGGTAGTGATTATCTGGTCATTGGTCGACCTATTACCCAAGCTCATGACCCCATGCAAGCCTTGGCACTCATTGAGCAGGAATTGACTTAAAGGCAGGTGTCATCAAGGCTCAATACTGCTGAAAGTGTTAATGATTAGAGATTATTATGGGTTCTGAAAATATCAAAAACTTTATTAAAATTGTTTTAAATAATATGCCTGCTGATTGGCAAAAACTCACTACTCATAGGTTAGATCTTTATAACGAAGAATTAGCTAAGGTTCAATTTCTTGATGAATTTGAAAACCTTTTTCACGCCCATCATGGTTCTAAAGATGGTGTTAAAGAAGGTATCAAAGGTGAACTAAAAAACCTGCCTACCGCCTTTGACTATATTAGGTTGGGCCATCCACTATCATGTATTTTAGAGTGGGCCATTGCAAAGTCAAAACAACTTAAAGTTGAGAAGGTTGTCAGTTTTTCATCTGCATCTATGCCTATTTTAGCCATTCTAAGAAAAAACCTACTAGACTCAAGAGCAACACAAATTTTTTATAAAAATAAACTGCCTAAGTCGTTTGAAGAAGCGGTTTTGAAAGATATTTATGGGTATCAGTTTGACCTTGTGAAAATAGAAAATAATGACGCCATCCCAAACTTTCATGGCAGTAATATCCTGTTAACCGAGTTTGATGAGGTGTGGAGTATAGACCTTGGTAGTGAAGTTGATTTTGTAATAGGCACTAACCCTCAACTTGGCAGTATTGCCTTGGTCAATGGTGAAAAAAATGCGGGACATATTGCAGAGATTCAGCATGTAAGAAGAAGAGAATCGATCGCGATGACACCTAACGACTGCCTAAAAGTTCTAGAGCAACTCGTTGGTCACTCTCAAGAGGACAGTGATACACAGCTTACCCAGCAAAATACATCCCTGGTTCTTGCTAGTATTGAAGACATTACCAACACCGACACAGACGCTTCGATTGGTTCAAGTGGCTTGGCCATTCAATATGCCATTATGATGGGACTTGTGCATCATTCTCTGGATGTGCATAAAGACAAAGATATCAAATTTATTGTGCCACCTAATTGCTACGGTGGCACTAACGATCAGGCAAGAAGAGTGGCTGCTTGCATCGCCAACGTTGAGGTCGTGGATCTTCCCGTTGATGGTGAGCAGAATATGGTTGAAAGTATTGAAAAGGCGCTCGATCAAGTGGCCACCCAAGATGCAGTTGCTTTTATCATTGCAGAGATTCCTACCAACCCAAGAGTTGAGGTGCCTGAATTAAAAAAATTAACAGACGCCTTAAGCACTGTAAGAACCACTAGCGAAGGATTGGACGCCATTGCACCTGTGTTTATTTTAGATCAAACATTTTGCCCTAATGTTAAGCTTTTACAAGAAGGTGGCCTGCTGTCTAGCGTTAAAACAATTTCCTATGTCAGCGCATCTAAGTTTCCGTCTGGGGGAATGTGTACTGCTGGCTATTGTGTCGCCAATGCTAAAGCGGCTCACCTGATGGGATATATTGATAATCATTTGCAAATATGCGGCAATCAAGCGACGCCATTGCAAATACAAGTCTTAGCCCAACAAATGCCGTCAATGAACCAAAGAATTAGCGATGCTTATCAAGGGACGCGTGAATTTGTTGATTTCATCGAGCAGACATTGCCTAAGGCAAAGATTAATTTTGTCTCAAAAGACTTAGCCGTTGATGGCTTTACTCCCTCTGTCTTTTCGATCGATCTGCCTACACAAGGAGAGACAAAAGAAGACAAAGAAAATCATAAACGAGTGTTAAATTTAAACTTAATAAATATGATGATCAATGAAATACCCAATGAGAGTAAGCATTGTGTTAGCTACGGACAGTTAAAAGGATGTTATTGGACAATACCAGCAACATCCACGCAAGGGACTACAAAAGAAGGGGATAAGGACTATATCGTCCGTGTCGCTATGTCGCCAGAGTTTGATTTAGGCCTCCATAAAAAAGTCTTTTCTGACTTTTGCAAAAAATTTATTAGCAGCCACAATTAATAGCGAAGCGTAAATGTAACGGCTTAAAGGCATGCGCCATAAGCACTTGATTAAGGGTAAATGCTGCTGATGAGCACTTCTGCTGTTCTGTGCTAGGCTTAATGAGTCTCAAGGAATTAGAGACTCATTCGTTTATAATCAAGGAGTCGATCATGAAACTATCTCGTCAAATAGCCTTGCTGCTATTATCTGCTGCCATCACTTTAGGGGCTTTCCCCACCCTTTCCCTAGCTCAAGACACATTACCCATTAACCTTAATTCAGCCTCTGCGGTTGATATCGCCGAGGCCATTGACGGTGTAGGTGAGGTTAGGGCCGCTGCGATTATTGCTCTGCGTGAGCAACTCGGAGGGTTTACTAAGCTGGAACAATTGCTTGAAATCAAAGGCATAAGCGAGGTCACCCTGTCACGCATTCGTTCTTTAATCGTGCTAGAGTAGTTATTAATCACTCTACGATGGGTGTAATGACCTTGTAGGTAAGGCATTGCCCCCGTCCCAAGTAACCGCACAATGTGTTACTTATGTATAAGGACATCAACAATGGCCATGACATGGCAAGGTTTGTTAGCTGATCAGCGTTTTGGCAAGCCCTACACCGAACAACATCACCAAGGCCGCACCCCGTTTCACAAAGACTATGATAGGTTGATATTCTCTAGTGCCTTTCGACGGATGGGGCACAAAACTCAAGTCCACTCCTTGTCTCATAATGACCATGTCCACAACCGCCTAACTCATAGCTTAGAGGTGTCTAGTGTGGGGCGCAGTTTAGGCATTCAAGTAGGCCAGAGTTTAACAAACCAACCCCACTGGCCGGATTGGATCGAGGCCCATGATCTGGGTGCAATCGTCCAATCAGCGTGCTTAGCCCATGACATAGGTAATCCGCCTTTTGGTCATTTTGGTGAGAGCTCAATTAGACATTGGTTTGCCAGTTATGCACAACAGGGTGGCATGGACCAACTGAGTGCTGCTGAGCAGGCTGACCTACTCAATTTTGAAGGTAATGCCCAAGGACTACGAACCCTTACCCAGCTAGAATACCACCAGTTTAACGGGGGTATGCGCCTCACTTACGCGACCTTGGGAAGTTTTGTAAAATACCCCTGGTTATCAAATTCAGGGCAGTGTGAACGTAAGTCTAAGTTCGGCGCCTTGCAATCTGAAAAACATATCCTTGCTGATATTGCAGGCCGTCTAGGTTTGTTGCAGCAGGCAGATTTTGAATGGTGTCGTCACCCCTTAGTTTATTTAATGGAAGCTGCCGATGATATTTGTTATGCCATTATCGACCTAGAGGATGGCGTAGAGCTAGGTATCATCGATGAACAGGATGTGTTGGCATTACTCGCCCCCATTACTGGGACTTTAGATGTTCCCCAGCGTAGTGCGATGATCGATACCTATTATTCGACTCGTCGGCTGGCGTTATTGCGCGGCAAGGTCATAGACTACCTTGTGCAGTCTGCTGCACATGCCTTTATGCAGCACATACCCGCGCTATTGGAAGGGCAGTTGGAGGGTGATTTAATTTCTCATTGTGATCCGGTGACACAGCAAATTATTGGTGATGCTAAAGCGTTAGCAAAAAACCGTATATTCTTAGCCCCAGAGCGCCATCGTACGGAGTTAGCAGCCTACTCAGTGCTGGAAAAACTGCTGGATGGATTTGTGCCAGCGGCCTTAGCCTTAGATCATCAAGTGGGAGACCAGCGTTTATCCTTTAAAGCGGAAAAACACCTTGCACTGATGGGTGCACATCGTCCCGAAAAGACGGCCACACCTTACCAAGCCTTATGCTGCACCATGGACTTTATTGGTGGCATGACCGACAACTATGCGGTTGATTTAGCGCGCCAACTCAGCGGTGAAATGAAGTAACAATAAACTAGGGGCTATTGCCAAAATATAACCTAGACTTAAAGGGTAGATCACTAACGCAAGGATGCGTCGATGTCTAAAAGCCCTTTTTACCCCACCCCATCAGTTAACAATGTCATCACTTTAACGGACCAGCTGCTGGAGATCGCTGCCTTGTCTGGGGCCTCTGATTTACATTTGGAACCCTTATTTCAGAGCATGCGTATACGCATTAGGGTCGATGGCCTTATGCAGCTGCTCAAACCCCCTTTTGACCAATTGCCGCGTACAGCTGCCGATGCCATGGTGGTGCGTATTAAACTGCTATGTAAAATGGATATTAGTGAATGCCGTCGGCCACAAGATGGCAGCTTTCAATGGCAACTAAACGATCAACAGGCTGATATACGCTGCAGCAGTTTGGCAGGACATTGGGGTGAAAAACTAGTATTACGCTTGCAATGGCAACAACAAAATATTGCCCTTGGCCAGCAAGGCCTGGCACCCAAACAGCTAGAAATCATTAAACGTCAATTGGATAAACCTCAAGGTCTGGTGCTGGTAACAGGGCCCACTGGTAGTGGTAAAACCATGTTTTTGTATAGCTGCTTAAAACACATTGAGGCCCCTCACATCAATACCGTCAGTGCAGAAGATCCAGTAGAAATTGCGCTGCAGGGGGTTCATCAAGTGGCGGTAAATACAGCCATTAGCTTGTCCTATAGCCACATTCTCAGGGCCCTACTGCGACAAGACCCTGACGTCATTATGCTGGGTGAGTTGCGGGATGTTGATAGTGCAGATGTGGCGTTAAAGGCGGCACAAACGGGACACCTACTGCTCACCTCCATGCATACCAGCAGTATTAGTGAAGCAATGCATCGCTGCCATGGTTTAGGTGTGGATATGCTGGCACTAAGTTACTGCTTGAGTTTAATTGTTAACCAGCGTTTAGTGCGCCGCTTATGCCATTTATGTAAATTGCCTATGACTGAGTGTCAGTTAGCTGCAATGAGCAGCACAGAGTGGTTAGCTGCAGTGGCCAGCTATGATTTTTGTTTTGGGGTGGTAAACCCCTGCTTTCCAGTGGGGTGTGAAGCCTGTCATGGGGGTTACAGGGGGCGCTTTGGGATATTTGACCTACTCGTCATGGATGCATCGAAACGTGACTCAGTGGCTCAGCGGCAGGCACAGGGACTGGCTCATGATGCTGGCATTCGACGTTATGGTTTATGGCGCGTCCTTGCAGGGCATACCACTGCCGCTGAAGTGAACAGAGTGACTTGGTAATGTGGCATTGGTGGTTGTGGTATGGATTGGATGCAGCACATGTTCAATGCAGTGGCGCCCGCGGGTGTCTGAGTCGGCAGTTACTCCGATCTGAGCTGGCTGCAGAGGGTATTCAAGTCGACAGAACCCAGCATTTTTGGCCCTGGCAGCGTCATTGGCCCAATCGAATTAACAATACTCACTTACACGCATTATTGCAGCAGTGGTCTCAGCTTTTATGTGCGGGTCTGCCGCTATTGTCTTGTATCACCCTAGTTATCCTGACCCAGGCGCCAGCCCGCTTGCAGTATGAATTAATGCAGCTGCAAAAGGCGTTACTTAACGGTGCAAGCTTCTCTCAAGCCCTGGCTCAGAGTTGTCTATTTCCAAACACTATGGTGCAACTCGTTGCGGCTGGCGAAGCGAGTGGAGAGTTAGCCACTCTATTGACTCAAATGCACCAACAGCACGAACGCCAAACTAATCTAACACGGCGTTTTAAGCGCAGTTTGTTTATGCCTTTATTGACCTTGTTGAGCGGTTTTAGCGTGAGTGTTTTAATTGTGTACTGGGTGGTACCCCAAGTGGCAAATTTATATACTGCAGGGGTGAATCAATTACCCATTCTGACGCGCTGGTTAGTCAATTTTTCCCATACTGTTGAGGCGAGCATGGGCAACATAGTAGGGGGCTGCCTATTGGCTTATATGGCCCTCTTTTGGCTGCGGCATATACCCAAGGCCAGAGTCCCCTTAGAGCGGGTGCTCTGGTCTATCCCAGGCCTGGGTAGATTGATGTATTTACAGAGCCAGGCAGAAGTGTTTTTAGTCCTATCTCTGACTTTTAAAGCGGGCGTGCCATTGTTAGAATGCCTCGCGTTGGCAGCCAGCAGCAGTCATTGGCAGCATGTGTCTAATGATTTGAACAAGGCTATTGTCGCACTTCATCAAGGCCAAAGATTAAGCCAGATTTTAACCAAACTGGCATGGCAGCCACAAACTCTGCAGCTCATCCGTGTGGGAGAGTCAGCGGGGGACTTAGCTTTGAGTTTTGCCCAATTGCAGGACTATTATGAAGCTCAGGTGGTGAGCCAAAGTGAGTGGTTAGAGCAGTTGTTAGAGCCGGTATTGCTGATGTTGGTGGCGGTGTTTGTGGGTTTAATTCTGGTGGCTCTGTATTTGCCATTGTTTCAAATGGGGCAAATGATGTGACTGCCCTAGAGTACTGATATAATAACCTTCGTTGGTTTTGATTGGGTTGCACACATGATTGTAGGTCTTACGGGTGGCATAGGTAGTGGTAAAAGTGCTGTCAGTGCTCAGTTGCAAGCCTTGGGTATATTGGTGGTTGATGCAGACCAAGTCGCCAGAGAGGTGGTGTTGGTGGGTAGCCCAGCACTGCACTCCATCGCTAAGCATTTTGGCACTCAAATTTTACACCATGACGGTTGCTTGAACCGAGCTGCTTTACGCCAGCAAATATTTGCCGATAAAACCCAAAGGCAATGGCTAGAAGCGCTGTTGCATCCATTGATTGGTGTGGCTATTAAAGAGCAGCTTGCTGGAGCCACAAGCCTCTATGCAGTGTTAGAATCACCCCTATTACTAGAAACAGCGCAGCATAAGACCACAGACTTTGTGGTGGTGGTAGATGCGAGTGAATCCCTGCAACGCCAACGAGCTTGCCAAAGAGATGGTAGTACAAAGCTTCAAATTGATGCCATTATTAGCAGTCAAATGCCGCGCCAACAACGTTTAGACAAGGCTCATTGGGTGTTGGATAATCAGCATGACCTAGACCATCTCAGTGCCCAAGTATTAAAATTACACGACCACCTTTGCCATATTACGGAACATTAATGATGAGCCAATATCCTTGCCCTCAGTGCCAAACCAATCTGATTTGGAATCCAAACAATGCCCATCGGCCTTTTTGCAGCGAACGCTGTCAGCAAATCGATCTAGGCGCTTGGGCCAGTGGAGATTATGCAATCGCTGGAGATGAGTTAGAAAATGATTTCTCTAGTGCCTTGTTGGAATCTGCAGATCAGCAAGATTAAATCCAAGCTAAGGGCAGGGTTTAGTCTTAGCGGCCGTTTGCAAAACTCGATAGTTGAACTATAGTTAAACTAGATTTATGGAGTATTAAAACCATCACACGGAGCGTGATATGGCGTATTTTATGGGGCATCATGTCGATGCCGTGGTGGCACGGTGGCGCCTAACAAACGGCTTTTCTTTGCTCGAATTACTGCTCGTAGTGGCTTTAATTGGTATTTTAGCCGCCTTTGCAGTGCCGACCTATAAAACCTACCTACAAAAAACACGATTTATGGAAGTCATACAGCACAGTCATGCTATTCGTGTTGCCCAGTCTGCCTGTCTACTGCAAGTAGGTGATAACATCAGCGCCTGCGATACCTTTACAAAGCTGACTCTACCTAGTCCAAGTGCGAGCACTAATATTCAAAGTATCACCCTTACTGCGACTACGGGTAGGATTACTGGCACTGGCACCGCCGCCGCTGGTGGTTACACCTTTATGCTCACTCCCAGCATCGATGACGCTGGCCTATTGTCCTACGTCATCGGTGGAAGTTGCGTTGATGTGGGCTTCTGTGGCAGCTAAAGGGTTTCGAC
>CAWUTT010000061.1:0-11202 GCA_963925635.1 uncultured Pseudomonadales bacterium
TACTCTATCCAGCTGAGCTACGGGCGCTCAAAAAATGGCGGAGAGGGAGGGATTCGAACCCTCGGTACCAGTATTAGGTACGGTTCCTTAGCAGGGAACTGGTTTAAGCCACTCACCCACCTCTCCGCAGAGAGCGCGTATGGTACCCTAACCTTTTAGGAAATAAAAGCCTTAAGTTTCAATTATTTTGATTGATTTCGTTAGAGGCATTATTTCTTACCAAAGGGCGAACCACCGCCTAATCCTGGCAGACCACCAGGCATTCCTCCAGCTCCAGGTCCACCACCCATACCACCGGGCATTTGCCCCTGTAAGCCACGCATCATCTTTTGCATGCCCCCTTTACCCGACATCTTCTTCATCATCTTAGCCATTTGTTTATGCTGCTTTATTAAACGGTTGATGTCTTGAATCTGAGTACCCGAGCCAGAAGCAATGCGGCGCTTGCGAGAACCATTAAGGGAGTCGGGCAGCGCCCGTTCTTTTGGGGTCATGGAATTAATAATGCATTCCATTTGGTCGAAGTTCTTTTCTGTGCCTGCAGTCGAAGCGGCTTGGGCCATACCCCCCATACCTGGCATTTTATCCAGCAAACCTGCCATTCCACCCATACTTTTCATTTGCTGCAGCTGGTCACGAAAATCTTCTAGATCAAAGCCTTTGCCTTTTTTGATCTTTTTGGCAAGTTTCTCCGCCTTAACCTTATCGACTTTTTGTTCCACTTCTTCGATCAGTGACAGTACATCACCCATGCCTAAGATGCGTGATGCCACCCGATCTGGATGGAAGGGCTCTAAGGCATCAACCTTTTCACCCACACCTAAGAACTTAATCGGTTTGCCAGTGATGTGGCGTACAGAAAGTGCTGCACCACCACGAGCATCACCATCGGTTTTACTCAGTACAACACCTGTTAAGGGCAGCGTTTCATTGAACGCTTGGGCTGTGTTGGCAGCATCTTGGCCAGTCATGGCATCGACTACAAACAAGGTTTCTACTGGCGCCAAGGTGGCGTGTAGGGCCTTGATCTCAGCCATCATGTCTACATCAACCTGCATACGGCCTGCTGTATCCACAATCACTACGTCGTAATGTTGTTGCCGTGCATGGCTAATGGCTTTTTCAGCAATCGCCACAGGCTTTTCCATGACGGTACTAGGGAAAAAGTGAGCGCCTACTTCCTCGGAAAGGGTTTCTAACTGCTTGATGGCTGCGGGACGATAAACGTCTACACTCACCAACATAACCGATTTGTTCTTCTTCTCGATGAGAAACTTAGCCAGTTTGGCGGCCGACGTTGTTTTACCTGCGCCTTGCAGACCTGCCATAAGAATCACTGCGGGGGGCTGAACGGCCAAATCAAGGTCTTCATTGGCCGTACCCATGATCGATTCCAGCTCTTGCTGGACGATTTTCACAAACACTTGGCCTGGGCTTAAGCTACGACTGACCTCAGTGCCTACGGCTCGGTCTTTAACTTGCTCTATAAAGGCTTTAACCACCGGCAAAGCCACGTCGGCTTCTAATAGCGCCATACGCACTTCACGCAGAGTGCCTTTAACATTATCTTCTGTGAGGCGCGCTTGGCCACGGATGTGTTGTAACGTTTTGCCTAGGCGGTCGGTTAAATTATCAAACATGTCGATCTCTGTGGTACACCAATTAATGGGTCATAGTATACCCTCGCTGACCCTATTTGGCGCTTAGTTTTAGTCTTTTTTAACATCAAGTCTAGGCACAGCCGCCTTGCTTGACTATGATGGAGCTACTAATGGCACAAAAACAACCACCATGATTTCTTTAACAGTTGGTCTCAGCGCAATACTGCTTTATTTACTTAGCGCCTGGACTCAAAACAATGCCCCATCTAAACAATCATCAAAAACAGGCTATTTTCTGAGCTTGTCGGCATGGGTACTGCAAGGTTTTCACTTATACCTTCATCTATTTACTCAAGCGGGCCTGCTGTTAGATTTAGGGGCCACCTTATCACTCACCGCATGGGCAGTGATTGGGGTTATTTTAATCAGTCATGTGCGCAACCCAGTTGCTAGCTTGCTTATTTTTGCGGCGCCCGTGGCTGCGGCTGCCATTGCTGTTGACACCCTTAGCGTGCCCACCTTTGAGGGACGACAATTTACCTCGGGCATTTTAGTGCACATTGTCACGTCTATTTTAAGTTATGCTTTATTTGCGGTGGCAGCCTGTCAGGCGGTGTTACTCATTTACCAAAATCGTCACTTGAAAAACCACCAATCCTCGCGTTTGGTGGCTAACCTACCACCCTTGCAGACCATGGAGAGTCTTCTATTTGAAGTGCTCGCCACTGGGCAACTTTTGTTAAGTATAGGATTGCTGACTGGGTTCTTGTTTTTAGACGACTTATGGGCCCAACATGTGGTGCATAAAACTATTTTGAGCCTTGTGGCATGGGTTATTTTTACTATACTGATTTTGGGCCATTACCGTTTTGGTTGGCGCGGCCGCACTGCAATACGCTGGACCTTATGGGGCTTCGCCAATTTGGTTTTTGCTTTTTTTGGCACTAAATTGGTTTTAGAATTTATTTTATAACATTTCAACACTTGACACGAAGGGCGTCAGGCATAAGAATTGACGGCCATAACTGATACGAGGTTACACCCGCCTTGAGCGACATTCCTTTAAGCTATTTATTTACTAGCTTAGCATTGCTTATTTTATTGTCGGCATTTTTCTCCAGCTCCGAAACTGGCATGATGTCCCTCAATCCTTATCGACTGCGCCACCTGGTGAAGCAAAAACATCGTGGTGCCATGCGGGCAAGTAAACTTCTGGACCGGCCGGATAGGCTCATTGGCGTGATCCTTATTGGTAATAATTTTGTCAATATATTAGCGTCTGCTATCGCCACCATGATTGCATTGCGGCTTATGGGTGATGCGGGCGTTGCCGTTGCAACGGCAATGCTGACATTGGTCATCCTTATTTTTGCGGAAGTTACTCCTAAAACAGTGGCTGCACTCAAGCCTGAACAAGTGGCCTTTCCTGCGTCTTTAATTCTTTCACCGCTACTTAAGCTACTGTATCCCTTTGTGTGGGTGGTCAACACCATCTGTAATGGCTTACTGCGCATGCTGGGTTTTAACGCTGCAGCTAAAGTCAGTGATCACCTCAGTTCTGAAGAACTGCGCACCATCGTACATGAAGCCGGCGCATTGATTCCACTGCGTAACCAATCCATGTTGTTGAGCATTTTGGATCTAGACACGGTGACGGTAGAAGATATTATGATTCCCCGTAATGAAATTGTGGGGATTGATATCAATGACGACATTAGCACCATCTTGAATACCATCAGCCAGAGCCCCCATACGCGTCTGCCTTTGTATCAAGAAGAGCTTAATAATGTAGTGGGTATCGTCCATGTTAGGCAAATACTGCCCCTTTTGTATGCTGAAAACCCCTCTAAAGAAGAATTTTTAGCACTGGCTAGAGAACCTTATTTCGTGCCAGAAAGCACTCCTTTAAATACCCAATTATTGAACTTTCAAAAGCGTAAATATTGGGTGGCTTTAGTGGTAGATGAGTATGGTGACATCCAAGGCTTGACGACCCTAGAAGATATTTTAGAGGAAATTGTGGGCGACATGGCCGAAGAGCAAGACCATGAGAACGAAGACATCCATCCTCAAGAAGATGGTTCGTTTTTTATTGATGGCACCACGACTGTGCGTGACATTAACAAAGCCCTTATTTGGACCTTACCCATTGATGGACCCAAAACTCTAAACGGCTTAATCACTGAAAGGCTAGAGGAAATCCCTCAGTTTAACGTGTGTTTAAAAATGGGTGAGTACCATTTAGAAACGGTACAAATTAGGGGCAACTTCATTAAAACTGTGCGTTTAAGTCGGGTAGAGACGTCTGCAGAAGAAGTGCATTAAAGCTTCACAATCGTAACAAATGGGCTGGCCAGTTCACGCTCTCGGACCTTGGCTAGCACTTTTTTTCGACCCTCGTTATCTAATCTCATCCAAGCGGTAATTTCTTCCCCAGACCGGTAACAGCCCTGACAAATGTCGTCATCATCCAGATAACAGACATTAACACAGGGTGAAGCAATGGGTTTTTCTGACACGGTCAAGCATCCTCTGGGTGGCTATAAAGATCAATACGCGCATCGTAAACTAAATTAACAAATTCAGCCAGAATAAAGGCGGTCATACCCCATATTCGATACTCATCATAATAGAAACTAGGCACCTGTTTAACGCCTACTGCTATTGGTAAAGCATCCATTACTGGCTTGGTATCAATAAAGAAGCGCAGGGGCACCGTGAAGATGCGGTCCAATTCGCCAAGGTTAGGGATTAACTGGTTAATCACAGCAGGAGGGACTACACCAATAATAGGTGTGACCACAAAGCCTTGCCTTGATAACACCTGCCCCATCTGCCCAACCACTGCCACCGCTTCTGGTTTCAGCGCTACTTCTTCATAAGCTTCTCTAAGGGCGGTCGCTACTAGGTCTGAGTCATAAACCTCTGCCTTACCACCTGGAAAAGCAATCTGGCCTTTGTGGGTTGGCATGTGCTGTGCTCGACGCGTTAGTATGACCTCTGGATTAAGCTTATCGTCTGTGATCGCCACCAGCACCGCTGCTGGAGTTTGTAATTCTGCAGTCAATGTTCGAGGCTGATGTTGATATAATTTTTGGGTAATACACTGATGCATTGAGCTGAATCTACAATTCTTTGTTTATAGTGGGGGGTGTTTATCTTACAATAAACACTCCATAAAAGTGAGAGGTACTCGACATATCATGAAATATTGCAGCCATTGCAGTGCCCTAGTGAGTTTTATTGTGCCGCAGGGTGACAACCGCCAGCGCTACGTATGTAATGCGTGTGAATTTATATTCTATGAAAACCCTCGCATTATAGCCGGTAGCATCCCAGTTTTTGAAGGCAAAGTATTATTGTGCAAACGTGCCATCGAGCCACGCCTGGGGTTTTGGACTTTGCCTGCAGGGTTCATGGAAAATGGCGAAACCACGGAGCAAGCAGCCCTTAGAGAAACTTACGAAGAGGCCTACGCAACGCCTAAACTGGGGCCTTTGTTTAGCGTGTGCAACTTATCAAAAGGTAACCAAGTGCACATATTTTACCTTGCAGAAATGACGGTAGCCGAGTTTGGATCTGGTCCAGAAAGTTTAGAAGTAGAACTTTATGACGAAGCAGACATCCCTTGGGATGAGATGGCGTTTGGCACGGTAACCCAAACCTTAAAGCGCTTTTTTGCAGACCGAAAAAAAGGCCTTATGCAACTTCACCATATTGATTTTTGACATGCAAGGGCAGCTCATGCTGCACCTCTTCGACTACCCTTGTAGGTAAGGGTTAGTGCGTCGTTCTGCACCTATGGTGGACATTGGCCCATGGCCTGGTACAAACCTCACCGCATCTTGCAACACTAGTAGTTTACTTTTGATGGCATCGATCAAGGTGTCATGGTCGCCCTGAGGGAAATCTGTGCGCCCTATGGAACCTTGAAACAACACATCGCCCACAAACAATAAACCCTGGTCTTGGTGATGAAACACCACATGACCGGGAGTGTGTCCTGGGCAATGCAAAACATCTAAGGTTTGATGACCCACAGTGACTTGATCACCCTGATGTAACCAACGTGTGGGCACAAAGGTTTTGGCCTCTGGAAACTGAAACATACGGCTCTGGTCGGCTAGACCATCGATCCAGAATTGGTCACCTTCGTGGGGGCCAATAATAGGCAAGTGTTTATCTTCAGACAACTGCCCTGCTGCCCCCGCATGATCGATATGCGCGTGGGTTAATAAAATCTGTGTGAGCTCCACACCATGGGCTGACACTCGATCTAACAAGCGAGGTAACTCTCCACCTGGGTCAACCAACGCCGCCTGCATGGTCTCATCACACCAGATGAGACTGCAATTTTGCTGAAACGGGGTAACCGGAATAATTTCAAATTGTAATGCCATAATAATTACTCAATATTAACACGTCATACTTGCCACACAGCAAACTCAAGGACCACTTTAACCCACCCATACACGGGCATTACGGAACATTCTCATCCATGGGCCATCCTCTCCCCATGCACTGTCTACCCATGAGTTAGTGCAGCTACGGTACACCCGCTCTGGGTGGGGCATCATAATGGTTACACGGCCGTTGGCAGCCGTTAATCCAGTAATGCCATTAACTGAGCCATTGGGGTTAGCTGGGTAGTTTTGAGTGACTTGGCCGTAGCCATCAACAAATCTAAGGGCCACCTTCTGCTCACAGGCTAGACGCTGTTCGTCACTGGAAAATTCGGCATGGCCTTCGCCATGAGCAATGGCAATGGGCATATGTGAACCCGCCATGCCCTGTAACATAATAGAGTTGTTTTCTTGCACTTGAACCAATGCTGTTCGGCCTTCAAACTGTTCCGATTGATTACGCACAAAATGCGGCCAATGGTCACTACCAGGAATGAGTTCATGTAAGTTAGACAACATTTGGCAGCCATTGCACACACCCAGAGTAAAGCTATCTGCGCGCTGAAAGAAGTCACTAAATTCTTGCCTTGCTAGGGGGTTAAACAAAATGGACTTAGCCCAACCTTCACCTGCGCCTAAGACGTCTCCGTAAGAGAAACCACCGCAGGCAATCAAGCCTTTAAATTCACTTAAGGTACGACGCCCTTGGAGGATGTCGCTCATGTGGACATCGACACAATCAAAACCGGCCTTAACAAAAGCTGCAGCCATTTCTAACTGACCGTTGACGCCTTGTTCACGCAATATAGCCACCCTTGGCCGCTCACCCGTAGCGATTAAATCAGCCGCGACATCTTCGTCACTAGCAAAAGTGAGCAGTGAGTTAAGACCTGGGTTGTTAGCATCCAGTAATGCATCATATTCTTGTTCAGCACAGTGGGCGTTATCACGCATAGCCTGCAAACGGTAGCTAGTTTGGGCCCAAAGACGGTGTACTTGGGTTCTTGAGTCAAGCAACACTTCTGTGCCTTCGACAGTGAAGCGAATTTGGTCATCTGCGTTAACACCACCGATGACGCGACTTTGTTCTGCTAAGCCACATGAACTCAGCTGACGCAGCACCTCGGCGCTGTCCTTAGTTTTCACTTGCAACACCACACCCAGCTCTTCATTGAAGAGCCAAGCCAACAAATCATCAGCATCACTGAACATTTCTGCACATTCAATATCAACGCCCACATGCCCCGCTAAGCTCATTTCTACTAAAGTGGTGTACAAACCACCATCGGAGCGATCATGGTAGGCAAGCAATAAGCCATCATCATTGAGACCTTGCACGGCACTAAACAAACCTAGTAAGTCTTCTGCATCATCTAGATCTGGGGTGGTGTCCCCCAACTGACTAAACACCTGAGCTAGGCATGATCCACCCAAGCGGTTCTGCCCATTGCCAAGATCTACTAATATGAGTGAGGTTTCACCGGCATTACTGACCAGTTCTGGCGTTAGTGTTTTGCGCACATCAAGCACCGGTGCAAAACCAGTGATCACCAATGACACCGGTGATGTCACGCTCTTATCCGTGTCGCCATCACGCCATACGGTGCGCATAGACATGGAATCTTTACCCACTGGAATAGAAATACCAAGGGCTGGACACAATTCCATACCCACAGCTTTAACCGTATCGTATAGGTTGGCATCTTCACCCGCATAACCCGCCGGCGACATCCAGTTGGCAGATAGCCGAATATCACTTATCTGCTCAATTTGAGCACAGGCCATGTTGGTAATGGCTTCGCCAATGGCCATGCGACCTGACGCGGGCCCATCAATTAAAGCCAGTGGCGTGCGCTCACCCATAGCCATAGCTTCGCCCGTAATGGAGTCCAAACCTGTGGTGGTTACCGCACAGTTGGCCACAGGCACTTGCCATGGACCTACCATTTGTTCACGCGCCACCATACCGGTAATAGAGCGGTCACCGATGGTAATCAAAAAGCCTTTGCTGGCGACTGTGGGCAAACTTAATATGCGCTTTGCGGCTTCAGACAAATCCACGTGAGACAAGTCCAAAGCTGGTAATTCAACGTCTTGACGCTGCACATCTCGATGCATTTTGGGGGGCTTGCCAAACAACACAGACATGGGCAGATCAACGGGCTGCTCATCAAACTGGGTATCACTTAAGAACAAGTGATGTTCTTCGGTGGCTTCACCCACCACTGCGTAAGGGCAACGTTCGCGCTCACACAGTGCGATAAAGGTCTGCATGTTTTCTGGTGGGACGGCTAGCACATAACGTTCTTGGGCTTCGTTACACCAGATCGCCAAAGGCGACATGCCAGGTTCGTCATTGTTGATGTTGCGAATATGAAAAGCGCCACCACGGCCACCATCCTTGACCAATTCTGGAAAGGCATTGGATAAACCGCCAGCACCCACATCATGGATAAAACTAATAGGGTTATGGTCACCCATTTGCCAACAGCGGTCGATGACTTCCTGACAGCGCCGCTCTAACTCAGGGTTGTCGCGCTGCACCGAAGCAAAGTCTAAACTTTCAGCACTCGCCCCAGAATCCATAGAGGACGCAGCACCACCACCCAAACCAATTTGCATGGCTGGGCCACCCAAACAAATCAACTGATCACCAACGCCAACTTGGCCTTTTTCAACATGGTCTGCACGGATATTACCCATGCCACCTGCGATCATAATCGGCTTGTGGTAACCACGCACTTCTGGGCCATTGATACCTGCCACTTGGGCTTCGTAGGTACGGAAGTAACCATTGAGCGCAGGGCGACCAAATTCATTGTTAAACGAAGCACCACCGATAGGCCCTTCCAGCATAATGTCTAAAGCAGACACAATACGATCAGGCTTGCCATAATCCACTTCCCAAGCTTGCTCGAACCCCGGAATACGCAAATTAGACACACTATAGCCAGTAAGACCTGCTTTGGGTTTAGAGCCCTTGCCAGTGGCACCTTCGTCACGTATTTCCCCACCAGAACCTGTGGCTGCACCAGCAAATGGAGCAATCGCTGTAGGATGGTTATGGGTTTCTACCTTCATCAACAGATGAATATCTTCTTCATGGTAGGCGTATTGCTGATCTTCTGATTGGGGGAAGAAACGGCCCGCTTTATGGCCCTTAATAACTGAAGCATTGTCTATGTAGGCCGACAACACACCGGCTCCGTTAAGTTCGTTGGTGTTCTTAATCATACTAAACAAAGACAAATTTTGATCTTCACCATCAATCGACCAGCTGGCATTAAATATTTTATGACGACAATGCTCTGAGTTAGCCTGGGCAAACATCATCAGTTCCACATCTGTAGGATTGCGGCCTATTTCTACAAACGCATCCACAAGGTAATCAATTTCATCATCAGCCAAAGCCATACCTAAATTAATGTTAGCCCTAACTAATGCCTCTCGACCACCTTGTAGAATATCAACCCGTTCTAACGGTGCGGGTTGAGTTTGTACAAACAAACCCTGCGCTTGATCTAGAGACGTTAAGGTTTGCTCCACCATACGATCATGCAACACAGCTGCAGCCAGCGCATAATCTTGAGACGACAAAGGCTCAGCCGTAGCCAGATAAAAAGCGCTACCACGTTCAATACGTTTGACTTGCTGTAAGCCACAATTGTGGGCTATGTCTGTGGCCTTACTAGACCAGGGTGAAATAGTACCTAAGCGGGGAATCACCAATACTAGATTGTCAGTGAGGCTCTGTACGGCCACATTGGGGCCATAGCGCAGCACTTTATCAAGCTTATTAGCATCTGCATCAGTCAACTCTCCGTCTACCAAGACAAAATGCATAAACTCTGCGTAGACACCTTCAACGCTAGGCAGCACGTCTTGCAAAATAGCAAGTAAACGCTGATTACGGAAGTCGGACAAGGCGGGTGCGCCGCGAAGAATTAACATGAGAAGCCTCTAGAGAACTGAATCTTTGGGTTGATCTATAATGGGATGAGTACTGGCCACAGCGGCTTTGTTAGCCTTATGATGCAAACGTCGCTGTTTAAAGAAATTGCTCAACATAGCGCTGGATTCATCAGCCATAAGGCCTGATTCAACCTGCACACTATGATTGTAATGGGGCAGCGAAAACAACTGCAACTGGCTCACCACAGCGCCTGCCTTAGGTTCGGTGGCAGCATAAACAAGGCGCTGGATACGGGCGTGAATAATGGCCCCCACACACATAGTGCAGGGCTCCAATGTCACATAAAGTTGGCAGTTACTAAGGCGGTGATTACCTATGGCTTGAGCCGCTTGTCGCAATGCCATAATTTCAGCATGAGCACAGGGATCGTGTGCGCTAATAGTTTGATTATAGCCTTGGCCAATAACCTGACCATCACACACCACTACAGCACCCACAGGCACTTCACCAATTTGCCCAGCTTTAATCGCCAAGGTCATGGCGTGTGCCATAAAGTCTTGGTCTGTGAAGGCTGATTTATGGGTATTGGCCTGCATGGTCCGGTCTCTAGAGTTCACAGTCACACTTGTTCCGACTCGATCGCAAGATCAAGAGGCACGATGTGCATATCAATAGGTTATCTACAGTTAATGCTTTGTACGTAAAAATTAAGCCACTGCTCATAGGCAAAGCCTAAAGTCATATTACCATTACTCATCAGCAATCTAGAGATTTATGGGAGCCACATTATACACCGCTAGCGCTGGTTAAACATCATTTGTAAATGATGTTTAACCAGCGGCTTTGTGTCTGGCCAATTATGCATATGTTGCCATCCACTCTTTAATTTATTGAATCATCAAAGTTGTAAAACCCGCCATTCAAAAATGGCTTATATTATTACCATAGCTGTGAACTAACTAGCTAACACTTTTCCCTACCTACATAGTGGATGCTGTTACGAAGATGCTCGTATTATTTTTATATAACACGCCCCAAACACATCACAGTTAGTCCAATTACTGATGATTAGCCCCTCATTTTTTAAAGGAAATTATTTTAGATATTGACACCACATTTCCTGATACGCCTTCTCAATATCACTAGCAAAGGAACTGCCGTCACACAAAGGTGAATCTAGCATTCGCTTTCTTAATCCTCGTCTTATCTCTTGCAGATAGGTTGGATTAGCTGCCATCTCAATGGCCAGTTGGATATAACCATCAATATCTTGCGCAATGAAATC
>CAWUTT010000062.1:0-11481 GCA_963925635.1 uncultured Pseudomonadales bacterium
AAGCATTCTGCCCGTTTAGGTGAGCCAACAGCAGGTACAAAGAAATTAAACTTTTCAGCCAAGTAAAGCATGATTGCGCCCGACTCAAATACGCGTATGGGTACTTCACCACTGTAATCCATTAAAGCTGGGATTTTTGAGTTAGGATTAATGTCTACGAACCCACTACTGAATTGGTCGCCTTGGTTAATGTTAATCAGCCAAGCATCGTACTCGGCGCCATTAAGGCCCAACTCTACTAACTCTTCGAGCAGCACTGTCACCTTGCGTCCATTGGGAGTGCCCAAAGAATACAGCTGCAATGGATGTTTACCTTGGGGCAGCTCTTTATCATGGGTGGCACCGGCCACAGGTCGATTGATGCTAGCAAAATGGCCACCGCTTTCGCTGTCCCATTGCCATACTTTGGGAGGGGTGTAAATTTGACTCATAAATAATATCTCTGTGTGGGCTCTGTTGCGTGGTGAACTATGATAACTTTCGAAATACCTTCAAACGTTATAAAACAGCAGCCCTTGCTGCTTTATAAAAAATACCATCAATAAAGCATAACATTTTCTAGCTGACCCCAGCAGTGGGTTTGACCTAATGGGGTTTTATTAAGCGTTTGGTAATTGAGCACTCCATCATCTTAAGTTATTCATTATTTTATTTTTACTGGCAACATGGCTATTTTCGCGCCTGTAACCCTATCTATAGGGCGGCTATAAACGTAATATTTGACACACCAAAATCAAAACTTAAGGTCATGGGTGTGTATATGTTGAATGTTTATTGCCGAGTGGCCTGTGTACTCTGTGCCACTTTAATTTCACTACCTGCCCTCTCTCAAGAGTTATCCGGTTGGTCTGATAAAACCATTTGCCGGCTTGCCTCAAATCAACCTGATGAACCGCTGTACCTGCAAGAAGTCATAAAACGCGCATTAGTTTGTGCCAACTATCCATTGGTTAACCCCAGTGTAGTGGTGCCTAAACACTCAAATTCATCAGGCTACTAATAAAACTTAGTCATTAAAAAATCTTAGGGGTTTGCTCATGAACACATTGAACTATAGTTGGAGTGTTAAAAAAGGTTGGGTATTGTGGCTCGTGTTGTTGACCTCATTAGGGTTAACTAGCAAAACGTTTGCTAAAGAAGCCGCCATTAGCTATCCCTTTACCACCAATAGCGCGCAATATTGGCAATATTCAAGTGATCGGGTCATGGGGGGCATTTCCAATGGCCAGGTTAAACTTGAACAAGATGGAGATATTATTTTTGCCAGACTTACAGGGGAGGTCAGTACCAAAAATAATGGGGGGTTTATTCAATTGCGCACCAATATGTCACTGGCTGATACCAAAAAAAATGGCAACAAGCTAAAAGGGGTTCGCTTAAATGTGCGTGGCAATGGTGAGACCTATTATATTTTTATTCGAACCAATGAAACGCGGTCTTATTCTGATTATTACTCAGCCACCTTTAAGGCCACTAATAACTGGCAAATGATTGATTTGCCCTTTAATACATTCGAACGCAAGCGCTCAAAAAATTCCGTCCTACAAGCTGAGGTTATTAACAGTTTAGGGATTGTGGCTTATGGCCGTGACTTCACGGCTGATGTTTCGGTCTCTACCATCGAGTTTTACTATTAGCCCAGCGCCTTATTTTACTGGACTTATGTTAGAGCACTGATTTAAATGCTTATTGTCTGGTCTATGACTCAGCCGAGCATGGCTCATTGATACAGCTTTGGTACCGGTTTAGAGCGTGAACGTTCGCGCCACACAATTAATAACCCGCCACTTGCGATCAGCACTGCACCGGGAAATAAAGTACCCCAAGGTGCCTCGTCAAAGAATAGCCACCCTAAAAGAAATGCGAGGGGAATACCAAAGTAACTAAAGGGGGCTAAGTTACTTTGCTCGGTCATACGGTAACTCACCACTAAAAACAGAACGGCCGTACCTCCCAACATACCCATCAACATAATCCAGCCCATGTCGCTAGTCGACGCTATAGGCGTAAAACCACCCCAAAAGTAGGCTATTAAAGTGGCGCCAATAACCGACGTGGTTGAGGCATACAGGTTAACCAATGGGCTTGGCACATCGTCATCAAATAAGCGAGCTGTGACCCCTACTAAGGCGTAGAATGCCGCCGCTGCCAACGGCAAAAGCGCATACCAATTGAAACCTTCTCCCGCGGGTTTAATCACCATGACAACGCCCACAAAACCCACCAAAACAGCGCCCCACCGCACCCAACCAACCCGCTCACCTAAAATGGGAATTGCCAGTGCGGTGGTAAATAACGCGCTTGCATAGGTGATGGTGGAAGCCGTAGCAAACGCCATTAACCCTAAGGCCATATAAAAGGAAAGCTGAGCAAAGGTCACCACAGCACCCCTTAAAAGGGCGAGTTTCCATTGGCGTATTTTTAAGCGCCTGCCCGTTTTGTGCCACACCTTGGATGTCCATAGTGCAATAATGGATGGAATCAGCCCAAATAAATTGCGCCAAGCCGATAGTTCGGCGGCTGAATAAACCTCTGAAAGGTGTTTAATGATCAGACCCATGGCGTCAAACAAGGTTAATGCAACAAGGCTTAGAATAATGGCAAGGCCGGTGCGATCAGTGGCGCGCATGTAGGGTCCTAATGGGGTCAATTATCTAAGTTTTGAGTATTAAAAATGACTTAAACTAAGACAATGTATGATGTATTGAATGAATTTCATTATGCGCAGTGTGCTAAGTAATGCAAGCGCTGCGTTATCTGCACCCCTGATATGCAAGGACCTTGTGATGGCAGCTTATATGGGAGCGCCTCATCGGCATAAGGAGGGCTTGAGGAGGGCTTAAAGAGGGCTTAAAGAGGGCTTGAGGAAGGCCTGGGAAGGTTTTAACACATGCTATTGAGGCCCATCTGGCATTCAAAGTGATCGTTCTACCAAGGCCATGCCTAAACCCTTGTACCACAATCACCCTGAACACCTTGCCTAACTACATGGCTTGGTTTAACACCGCCTGAAATAATACATTACAACCGGCTGTGAGGTGCTCTTGTTTAGCATCTTCTAGCTCATTATGGCTAATGCCATCCTTACACGGCACAAACACCATGGCCGTAGGCGCAACGCGAGAGATATAACAGGCATCATGGCCAGCACCACTGACGATATCGCAATGACTATAACCCAAGTTAACGGCAGCCTGACGCACCGACTCTACACAGGCAGGGTTAAATGGAACCGGAGGTGAATACCAAATTTGCTCAAACGCCATGGTTAAACCTTGGCTGGCAATAATGGCGTCACAACCGTCTCTTAACTCTTTATCCATGGCCGACAAGGTCGCATCATCTGGGTGACGAATATCGATGGTAAAGAATACTTGCCCCGGTATAACGTTACGTGAATTGGGGAAAGATTGAATCAAGCCCACTGTAGAACACGCCAAAGGGGCATACTTAAGGCCTATATCGTTGACTAGGGTAATTACTTTTGCCGCCCCCACTAACGCATCTTTACGGGTTTTCATGGGCGTTGGCCCAGCATGAGACTCTTGGCCCGTTAGGGTCACTTCATACCACCGTTGACCTTGGGCGTCGGTGACCACACCAATGGTGAGGTCTTCATGCTCAAGTATCGGGCCTTGCTCTATGTGCGCTTCAAAAAAGGCTTTTATGGGGCGCTCACCCATCGGCTCTTTGCCATCATAGCCAATACGCTTGAGTTCCTCACCCATAGTTAAGCCATCTAAGTCGGCGCGACTCAATCCATACTCCAGATCAAAGACCCCAGCAAACACCCCAGAGGCCACCATAGCTGGCGCAAAACGCGAGCCTTCTTCGTTGGTCCAAACGCTGGCTTCAATGGGGGCTTGCGTGGTGATGTTTTGATCATTAAGACTACGGATCACCTCTAGCCCTGCCAACACACCATACACCCCATCAAATTTACCACCCGTGGGCTGGGTGTCTAAGTGACTCCCCATCACCACAGCCCCCATAGTGGGGTCGCTGCCCTCACGACGAGCGAAAATATTACCCATCTGATCAATTTTAATACTGCAGCCCTCAGCCTCACACCAACTCACAAAAAGATCTCGGGACTGCTTGTCTAAATCCGTTAAGGCTAAGCGGCAACAGCCACCTTTCTCAGTGGCACCAATTTTGGCCATTTCCATGAGACTGTCCCATAGTCTTTGTCCGTTTATGTTTACATTAGACATTACATCACTCCTGTATTTATTGTTTGCTAAAGCCGCCTCTCTTAACACCTAAGCCACAGTATTATTAGGGTGTTGAGACCAGTTTTGGTACTCGGCACTCACCCTTTTGCCCGTACGCACATCCATCTCATCTGTTTTAAGTTCACGTAAGGTGATGCAATTTTCAACAGGGCAGACCACAACGCATAAATTACACCCGACACAGTCTTCATCACGTACCTGAAAACCACGGACACCATTAATTTCAGTACTAATAGCCTGGTGCGAGGTATCCTCACACACAATATGACAACGGCCACATTTAATGCAGGAATCTTGATCTATCTGAGCTTTCGCTACATAGTTCAAATCCAGCTGATTCCATGAGGTTACGCTAGGTACGGCGGCACCAATTAACGCATCGACTGAACTCATGCCTTGCTCGGCTAAGTAGCGGCTTAAGCCATCGATCATATCTTCAACAATGCGAAAGCCATGGGTCATTACGGCAGTACAAACCTGCACATTAGTCGCACCCAACGCCATAAATTCGGCGGCATCACGCCAATTTGTGACGCCACCAATACCTGAAATAGGGATATTTTTACAATCAGCATCGCGCGCTATTTCACTTAACATATGCAGGGCAATGGGTTTAACTGCTGGCCCACAATAGCCTCCATGGGAGCCTTGCTGGCCCACTGATGGCGACATCTTCATTTGTTCAAGATCTACACCCATGACCGAGTTAATGGTGTTAATAAGCGACACTGCATCAGCCCCACCGCGCACCGCGCCTCTAGCAGAGGTACGAATATCAGTAATGTTAGGGGTAAGCTTTACGATGGTGGGCAAATCGGAATATTGTTTGCACCATGCAGCCACCATTTCCACATATTCAGGCACTTGGCCAACCGCTGCGCCCATGCCCCGCTCAGACATGCCATGAGGACAGCCAAAATTCAATTCAATACCGTCGGCACCCGTGTCTTCCACTCGCATCAAAATGTCTTTCCAAGCTTGTTCCTCACAAGGCACCATTAAAGACACCACCACCCCACGATCGGGCCAGTCTTTTTTAACTTGGATAATTTCGGCTAAGTTTATTTCGAGGTCTCGGTCGGTAATCAACTCAATGTTATTGAAACCCATTAAGGAACGATCTTTACCATGCCATGCGCCGTAGCGGGGGCCATTCACATTCACTAACGGTAGCCCTGCTTCACCTAATGTTTTCCACATAACCCCACCCCAGCCCGCTTCAAAAGCGCGGTTTACGTTATACGCCTTATCTGTAGGTGGGGCTGATGCTAGCCAAAAAGGGTTAGGTGTTTCAATACCAATGAAATTAGATTTTAGATCAATCATAGTCGACTCCTTTATGCTTGGCTTTGGGTTAATGTTTGGTGAATGGATAAGGCCGCAAGCTTGCCATCTTGCACTGCGCTAACGGCTAAGCCATCGTTGCCAGCCACGCAGTCTCCACCTGCCCAAATACCTAGCTCAGAGGTGCGCAATTGCTTATCTACTTCATATTTACCATAACTTTTAACAAATTCAATGGTGCCCAGATTAATGGCAGTTAAATTCTGTCCAATGGCCTTAAAGAGCATATCAGTAGGCATAACGTAGGTTTCGCTAGCTTCAATATTGGCCGTCTTAAACTCAACGCCAGTAATAGCCCCGTGTTCAGTTTTCAAACTCACAGGTTGAGCCCAGTGGGCAATGTGCACCCCTTCACTCAGTGCAAATTCTTGCTCCTCAAGGCTGGCATTCATGTGTTGTTTGCCGCGCCTATATGCCATGGTGACATTAGGTGCGCCAAGGCGTTTAGTTTGTATGGCAATGTCGATGGCAGTCATACCGCCACCAATCACCACTACATTTTGGCCTACGGGCAATTGCCCCACATCTATAGACTGACGCAGTTGGTGAATATACTCCACCGCATTAATAACACCAGACGCTTGCTCACCCTCTAAAGCGATGTCTTTACTAGCGCCTAAACCTACCCCCATAAACACCGCATCATAATTAGTTTGTAGTTCTGCAAAACTAACGTCTTCACCCACTTTGACACCATGCTTAACACTAATACCGCCGATAGACAGAATGTCTTTAACTTCTTGTTGAGCATAGTCTCCAGTCATTTTATAGGCTGCAAGGCCATATTCATTGAGACCTCCAGACTTTTCTTGAGCCTCATAAATAACCACTTCGTGGCCTAAGGTGGCTAAGCGGTGAGCACAGGATAATCCTGCGGGCCCTGCGCCAACAACAGCCACCGTGCAGCCCGTTGCAGCTTCACGGGTAAAGAACTGAACTCCTAATTCGCTGGCTCTATCTGTAGCAAACCTTTGTAACAGACCAATCTTGATCGGTTGATCGCCTTCGGTATGCCTAACACAAGCATCCTCACACAAGGTTTCCACTGGACAAGCTCGAGCACAGGTGCCGCCCATAATATTTTCTGCAAGGATTTTTCCAGCGGCACCCACCTCATTATTTTGGCTAATCATGCGGATAAAGCCAGCCACATCAATACCTGTCGGGCATGCCGTCTGACAGGGGGCACCGTAACAGTGATAACACCGGTCTGCTTCAACAACAGCGCTACGGGCATCCAGAGGGGTGTGTATATCAGCAAAATTAGTTTGATAATCTGCTTCACTTAGGCGTTGCCCTGCAAGCACAGATGGCCCAGAGCTGTTAGAACTCAATGTAGTCACAATAATGATCCTCAATTTTATTTTTTAATGCTTGGACAAAATTAAGCCAAAGCGTTGCTAATAGGCAGCCTAATAGCGGCCTTATTAGCAACGTTTACTCATTTTTTTATCTAGTTTTCACGGTCAATGGAAAATGGCGGATCTAGATCGCGCATCTTGCCGATAGCGTCAAAATATGGCGCAAATGGCGGTCGTTTGATGTAGTTACCCGCCCCACGCTCAACAGTGAGTTTGCCGTGACAGTACACCAACTTGCCCTGACTAATGGTATGAGAGGGTATGCCAGTCACTTCCATGCCTTCAAAAATATTGTAATCAATGTTTTGATGATGGGTTTTAGCAGAAATCGTTTTTTTGCCTTTGGGGTCCCAAACTACAATGTCTGCGTCAGAGCCTACGGCAATAGCGCCCTTACGTGGGTACATATTGAAAATTTGCGCCGCGTTGGTGGAGGTCACTTTTACAAATTCATTCATGGTTAAACGCCCGGTGTTAACCCCAGCGTTCCATAACACCTCCATGCGATTCTCTATTCCGGCTGTGCCGTTAGGAATTTTAGTGAAGTCATCTTTACCTGCGGCTTTTTGATCTGCACAAAAGCAGCAATGGTCTGTGGCTGTGGTTTGCAGATTACCCGACTGTAGCCCTTTCCATAGAGCGTCTTGAGCTTTTTTCGGCCTAAAAGGAGGACTCATGACATGCGCAGCAGCGACATCAAAATCTTTATGTTTGTAGACTGAATCGTCAATCAACAGGTGGCCCGCCAACACTTCGCCAAACACTCTCTGGCCTTCGCTCCGAGCTCGCGTGACCGCTTCTAAGGACTCTTCTGCGGACACATGCACTAGGTAAACGGGTGTTTTTAATGCTTGAGCAATGCGAATTGCACGGTTAGCCGCCTCTCCTTCTACTTCTGGAGGACGCGACTGTGGATGGCCTTCAGGGCCCGTAATGCCCATCGCTAGTAGTTTTTTCTGTAGCTGGTACACCAGCTCTCCATTTTCAGCATGCACCGTAGGCAAGGCACCTAATTCCCAAGCTTTACTGAAGCTGTTCACTAAAATTTCGTCATTGGCCATGATGGCGCCTTTGTAAGCCATAAAATGCTTAAAGCTATTCACACCATGCTCTTTAACTAAGGTTTCCATGTCTGCTGCTACACTGTCATCCCACCAAGTTACAGCCACATGAAAGGCATAATCCGACACCGACTTTTCAGCCCATTCGCGCCATTGGTGAAACGCTGACAGGAGCGAAGTCCCTGGCGCTGGAATTACAAAGTCGATGATGCAGGTGGTGCCACCGGCAAGCCCAGCAGCAGTACCCGAATAAAAATCTTCACTGGCTACTGTGCCCATAAACGGTAGTTGCATATGGGTGTGTGGGTCTATGCCACCAGGCATCACATATTGCCCCTCTGCATCAATAACTTGGGTTCCATCAGGAATAGTTAGATCAGTACCAACTTGGGCTATCTTGCCATCAATACAGTGCACATCGGCGGCAAAGCTTTGGTCTGCGGTGACAACAGTGCCACCTTTTATGAGTAAAGACATAGTCAAGCTCCTTAATCTTTAACGGTTAGCGTTGGACATTAAAACCGCCCTTCACAAGGTTAGATTATTTTTATTTTTCGGCACTAGTCACTAAAAAACAGTAAAGGCCGAGACCGTGAAGTCAGTTTTAACAATATTTTACCAAATGGTCAACTGCATATTGACCTTTTGGTAAAATATTAGTGGTAGAGACAGCTATTCTAGTCATGACTAAAATAGCCGTCCTTACAATTTTTACAAATTAAGCCAAACCTTTAAAAGGCAGCATCCCAAACTTTGTGAGTCCAAGCACCTTTGGGTACAGAGGATATCACTGGGTCAGAACCACCATTCATTAGGGTTTCAACAGTGCGCTGATAGTCAGATGTAGATAACTTACCACCATTGGTGGTGAGTTTATTAACTTCGGCCATCATGCGTCGCTGGTGCTCTTCTGTTTGTGCACCCGTTTGATCGTTTTCTAACACGATATCAGCAGCGGCATCAGAATTAGCCCTAGCCCACTCCCAACCCTTCATGGAGGCACGCACAAAACGGGCCATCTTATCAACGAAGGCGGCGTCTGCTAGGTTCTTTTCAAGTACATACAAACCATCTTCTAAGGTCGCTACCCCTTGCTCTTCGTATTTGAAATTGACCAGTTCATCAGCATCCAAGCCGGCATCAATAATTTGCCAGTACTCGTTATAGGTCATAGTCGATACACATTCAGCTTGTTTTTGCAAAATGGGATCTACGTTAAAGCCTTGCCTTAATACACTAACTCCGCCAGCACTGCCGTCGGTAGCCAAACCTAGTTTGCTCATCCAGCTTAAGAATGGGTACTCGTTACCATAAAACCAAACCCCTAAAGTTTTATCTTTTAGGTCTGCTGGGGAGGTGATGCCACTGTCTTTGCGGCACGTCAGCATCATACCGGAGCTTTTAAAAGGCTGGGCAATATTGACTAGGGCTAAACCCTTTTCCCTAGAAGCTAGGGCTGAAGGCATCCAGTCGATCACGACGTCTGCACCACCACCGGCAATCACCTGTGGAGGCGACACATCGGGTCCACCCGGATTAATCGTTACATTAAGATTTTCGGCCTCATAAAAGCCTTGATCTTGGGCTACAAAGTAGCCAGCAAACTGGGCTTGGGTAACCCACTTAAGCTGCAGTGTTACATCATCTGCCGCATGCAGTAAGCTGCTTGACGCAGCAAGCGTTAGTCCAGCTATTAAACTACTAATTTTACATTTATTTTTCATTACACAAACTCCAACAGTTTATAAACGTTACTCTAAAAGAGAAGGTTTAAGCATTATCCTACTCTATACAAACTACTTTCTAATTAGTGATGGGCCTTCCTAAAAGACGCATGCCAAAAAGTCACTCGTCTTTCTAGCAAGGCCAGCAGGCCATAAAAGCTTGAACCAGCTAACGCTGCAACGGCGATCGTGGCCCACACCATTTCAATGTTCATACGCCCCACTTCGATCGATATGCGGAACCCCATACCCACAATAGGCGTGCCAAAAAACTCAGCTACAATGGCGCCAATTAAGGCTAGAGTTGAGTTTATTTTTAATGCGTTAAAAATGAACGGTAGTGCGTTGGGCAACCTCAGCTTAAAGAAGCTTTGCCAATAACTGGCGCCATATGAACGCAGCAAGTCTTTCTCCATGGCATCGGACTGGCCCAACCCCGCAATCGTGTTTACCAGCATTGGGAAAAAGGTCATGATAACCACAACTGCCACTTTAGAATGCCAATCAAAGCCAAACCACATCACCATAATAGGTGCGATACCCACTATTGGAATGGCGCTAACTAGGTTGCCTACGGGTAGTAAACCGCGCCGTAAGAAAGGTATTTTATCGGCCAAAACGGCCACACTAAAGCCCACAAAATTGCCCAACAAAAAGCCTGGAATAACTGCTTTAATGATTGTTTGGTTAAAGTCTGCAGCTAATGTGGGCATTGATGAAGCAATCGCTGCGCCTACTAGACTAGGCGCAGGCAGCAGCACATGAGGAATAGCGAAGCCTATGGTTGCAAGTTCCCATAAGCTGATGAACCATGCACCTAATAGCGCTGGAATCATTAAATTAATGACACCTTGCGCTTTGTTATCAAAGAACCTAAGCGCCGTTAAAAATTTCATGCTAGCCCATACGCACAGGCCTATGGCAATGACCAATAGCCAAAAGCCCAACTGTGTTTGCCCCGCCAACTGTGTGTGCTTCACAATACTGGTAACTTGCCATAGGGCCAGCAGTGTTAATGCTGTGACCAATAAAGCCCGGGGTAATAATTGTTTTACCACAACCACCCCTGCCAAAGCGCACAGTGCTACTGTCACCAACAAGGTCAACCCGTTAGCTTGTTGCCAAGCGTTCACCTTGGTCACTTCAGCAGAAGTAGCGGCCCACGGTAACCATAATGCCAACCCTGTGAGCACCAGTGCTAAGGCGCTGGCAGAACCAAAACGATGCAAAATCGAACTAGAGTTCATTACTAACCTCCTGTCCGCCAGCTAACCGGTAGCATACTTTGCGTTCAACAAAACCGAGTATAGACACCAGACTAGCAGACATCACTGCGGCCGCAATTAATGACGCCCATATGAGATTAGTTTGGCCATAATAAGAACCAGACAACAAACGCGCCCCTAAACCCGCCTGCCCACCCGTAGGTAATTCGGCCACAATAGCCCCCACCAAACTTAAGGCAATGGCTACTTTAAGGCTCGCAAACAAGAATGGCACTGCAGAGGGCAACCGTAAGCGCCAGAACACCTGCCATTTACTGGCACTGTAAGTGTTGAGTAAATCCACTAACATAGGTTGTGGTGAACGCAGACCCTTGACCATACCTACAGCAACAGGAAAGAAGCATAAATACATTGATATCAATGCCTTGGGCAGTAACCCACTAATGCCCATCGCTCCAAACACTACAATAACCATGGGTGCTAGAGCCAGTATGGGTATGGTTTGTGAGGTAATAATCCAGGGCATTAAA
>CAWUTT010000063.1:0-4989 GCA_963925635.1 uncultured Pseudomonadales bacterium
CAATACTTGATTGCCTGTTGCGTCTGGTGTGGAACCCCAAACGACCCCGGTATTCGCAGACTGAGGTACAACTTCTACGTCACTCTGAACACAGATAGCAACCATAGCCGACATTTCTTCATTGCTCGCTGGACGCAACACGAGCGCTGCCTGCCCTTGCTCACGCCGAGCACCTGTCTCGTATGGTGACTTGTGTTCTGCAGCAGATAAGATGGAGTGATCAGAGTGAGCAACCTCTTTGAGTGCATCGACAAGTGATTTAGGGCTCACAATTCGATCCTCATTTTTAGAAGGGAGGCTATCTGACTTGGCGAAAAACGCCAAGTCAGATTAATTCTAGCACTCATGTATCACTCCTATAGGTTGGATGGAAACCCCATTACAACGTCATTGAATTATTATAATATTGAACATATAACATCTGTACAATCTAATAATAATGAAGTTATGTTCGAATTCTACGAAGTTAGGGATCTGCCATCCTGGGTGCGCAGTGGCGGTTGCAGGCAACCTCTCTTTGACAAACACATCCTACAACTGCAACGTTGCCCTGTCGGGCATGACTGAGGCGATTAAGCAAATTGAAATTGCTCCCAATTGCCTAGACAGCAGAAGTATTGTCCTTCAGTGTTATTTAATAAGATGCCCGCCCACCAGACAGGTCGAACACAGCACCACTGTTAAAGGTACAAGCACTAGAGCAAAGCCATAACACCATATGTGTGACTTCCTCAACTCGACCTAGACGTTCCATGGGTGATTTATCAATCATAACTTGAACGTGCTCAGGGCTCATCTGTTCCAAAATATTCGTGTCAACTGCTGCTGGGGCGATACAATTAACCCTCACATCGGTCATAGCCAGTTCTTTGCCCAATGATTTTGTCATGGCAATAACACCGCCCTTTGCAGCACTATAAGCAGAAGCGTTCGGAGTCCCTTCTTGCCCAGCAAGGGAAGCTAAATTGACAATACGCCCATAATTTTTTTGTTGCATTAGTGGTGTGAGAGCACGGCATACTTTAAAGGTTCCAACGAGATTGACGTCAATCACCCGCTGCCATATTTCCACATCGAATTTGCTTAGGGGCATAGTTGGGCCAGTAAATCCGGCACTATTTATTAAAAAATCTACTTTACCAAAACGCTCTGTCAAGGCCACAGCTGCGCTAGTAACTTGTTGGTTATTTGTTATATCCACTTCAAAATACTGATCATCAGCTGCGTTGCCTTGCTTTTTATCCCACACCGCAACATGAGCACCTGCGAGGCGAAGGTGTTTGGCTATGTTTGCACCTATTCCATTGGCCCCACCAGTAACGACAGCAACTCGGCCCGTAAAATCGTAGCTAATATCCATATTAATTCCGGTTCTTATTAATCAATTCTGATGTTTCGCTTGTGAGCCGCTTTACCTAGCGGACCATAAGTTAATAAATGCATGATTCTGTTGCTAAGAACCTAATCTAACGAATGAACTGTTTTACATAGTCGCCACCCAAGCCTACTTCTTCAAAATGATCTCGACACAGATCAATTTTGGTAAATACATCTTCATAACCGGTCGTATTGCCATAAGGATCCACATAAGACATAGCGCCATTCACTTGGAATAACGTAATCATTTCCTCGACATCGTCGGGAACAATCAATGTATGAGTCTCCCCTGGAGGTTCAAAGACGTAGCTACCCTCAGTGGCAACCCAGTCATGCTCTAAATAATGCCAGCGTCCCTTTAGCACAAACCCATGCACAGGACTCGGGTGCCTATGCCGCGATAATATTCCAGACTTAGTCACTTTGAGTAACGTGACCCAATAACCCTGAGAAGCGCAGAGGCACAGAGGCCGGAAGTACACATTCTCTGCTTGTTTAACCCACAATCGGTCGTCCACAGGAATTGCATTAGGGATGACTATTTCGGGCAACGCATCTTTTGGCATCGCATATTGATATGGGATTTGGAGACTTTCTTCCTTTGCACTAATAGACATGTTGGTACCTCTCTAGTTGATAATCTAAATATTTTAAAATATAGAAATCTAATCATTATGTGGGATGGAAACCCCATCACGGCGTCATTGATTTATTATGGTATTGAACATATAACATCTGTACAATCTAATAATGATGAATATATATTCGAATTCTACGAAGTTAGGGATCCGCCATCTCCGATACGCAGTGGCGGTTGCACGCAACCTTTCGTTGACTGGCGCAGCGCAAGACTGCAACGTTGCCCTGTCGGCCATGTCTGAGACGATTAAGCAAATCGAAGACGATGTTGGGGTCACACTTTTTGATCGCTCACAGCGGCCACTAGTAGTGACGGAGTTTGGCCACTACTTTGTGAGTGACGCAATCGAAATATTAAACCGTTTTGATCAATCGATACGTGACATGCGAGACTTTGGCGGCAAGGAAAAAGGCCTCGTTCGTATCGCTTCATCGCCATCAGTAGTATCCACCTTAGTGATTCCAGCACTGGCGGAGTTTCGATCCCACTACCCAAACATTGAAATTGCGATACACCAAGAGAACGCAAAGAACGTTAGCGAACAACTGCGGATGGGGTTTGTTGAGATTGGGATTCACGAGAGCTGGATAGATAGTGAAAACCTATCCTGCGAGTTACTTTTAACGGATACCTATGGGCTTGTCTGTAGCACAGAACACCCCCTAGCAAGCCAGCAAACAGTCAGTTTCGCAGACCTTTCAAATTCAACCGTGATTCAATTGAGCGATGATTCAGCCATTCGTAAGCGATTAGATGCGGAGACTCAAATTAAGCATGTCTTGCGCACAGACATCGAAACCTCGGACGCCACATCATTAATTTGGATGATTAGTCAGAACCTAGGCGTATCTGTTTTACCAGAAAATGCCGCGATGATCCCAACCAATGGCAGCGTGTGTTTTTTGCCCATCGACGGATTTGAAAAAACCAGAAAACTCTACTTGATCTCAAATAAAAAGCGCCCTGTTTCACCTGCAGCTGCAGCCTTTATGAACATAGTCCGAACGGTGGCTCAAAGCCATTCAAAAAGTGCTTGTAAACCATAACTCAAGGTTCCTTTTTTTTAAAGCAGGTCCATTTTTCATGGCTGTAGATCGCCTCCAAAAAAATGGCATTTTTTACTACAACAGACGAATCCCCGACGACGTTTCAGCGCAGTATGCCAGCAAACGCATTGTGGTCCGCTTGAAAACCCGCTCACGTTGAGCTGCATTGAAGCCTGCAGCGTGCACTCGCTCAGTAAAAAGACAAACTAAAACCGCCCTTATATGAGCCACACACAAATAAAGCTACCAACTCACCCAATGGCTGATCAGTTCAGCGGTGGCGCTTTAGTCGAACACAGACTCTGGTTATTCATTAATAAAGGTTATGGGGGGGGTAAGGGCCGCCTATCCACTTCTAAGTTAAATATATCAGGTCGGTTGTAATGGCCGCTCACATCAATAAACATCAAGGGGCACAGCTTAGGATATAGCCATAAGGTGCTTAATCAATGTTAGAGCGGGTGCGGGATTGGGTAAAAGTGACGCCGAGAACTTGAGGTAAACACTAGGATGGTTTGTGGGTTAATCATAGATCTGCTAGTTGAATATGGTTGCTATGCTGATCAATAACATCAGTGCTCCCAGTAGGGTGCGCATGGGGCTAATCCAAGATTCTTTTCATAGATACCCGGTCAGCCTTTATTATTTCAGTAATGCCTACTGCTGAATATTCATCAAACATTTCAACACCGTGCTTTTGATATAGCTTATGCTAAGGCGCTAGGGCTGGAGGGCTATCAAGATAAATCTCTTTTGCTCCACATCACTTAGCTTCACCTAAAACCCTTTAGACTAGTAATTCGCCAATACCCAGACCTTGATAATTGCGGCTTTACATCCACTCGATTTAATTCTGCACCTTTAAAGCGCATTATTTTATTGATGCCTGTCCTATAAATTTGTCAATTTGGGGCAGGTAGACTCATTTGATCTGCCTAGTGTTCGTATTTTTCCCTACCCCATTGTAGTTATCAATTAGCCAGCAAGATGCGCTACTAGTTTGGCTGCCGCCAACTCTGAACTCTGTGGGTTTTGACCACTGATTAACAGGCCATCTTGAATGGCAAATGCATTCCAGTCAGCAACCTTTTGATAATCACCGCCGCGTTTAATCAATTCATCTTCCAATAAGAAAGGCACAATTTCACTTAACTGCACAGCGTCTTCTTCGCTATTAGAAAAGCCTGTGATCCCTTTTCCTTTAACCACATACTCACCCGCAGCATCTTTAGCGTTCAAAAAAGCAGCCGTTGCATGGCACACAGCCGCAATAGGCTTATTTGCTGCCAAGAAATTTTCAATCAAGGTGATTGAATCGGTATTATCTGTTAAATCCCATAATGGCCCATGACCACCTGGGTAGAACACTGCATCATAAGCTTCTTCATTAACACTGGCCAAGACTGCCGTTTTGGCCATTAAAGCCTGTACTTCACTATCGGTATCGTAGCGCTTAGTAAACGCCGTTTGAAAATCTTCTAATTCACTTTTTGGATCGATCGGTGGCTGACCACCCGCTGGTGAAGCTAGACTCACCTGAATGCCTGCATCGATAAAGGCATAATAAGGGGCCGCAAATTCTTCTACCCAAAAGCCTGTTTTATCACCGGTATTACCCAATGCTGCATGAGAAGTCAAAACCATTAGTACGTGCTTGGTTGTTTGTGTCGTCATTTTATTTCTCTTATCTGTTTGAAGTTGGAGAAAGTATATTTATACTAACTGTGGAGCTACACAAACTACATGCATCAACACCAAACCACCACGGCTTATAGGCCGTCTACCGCATTGAACTAACCTAATCGGGAGACAAAATCGTCACTTGAAGAGCTGGCATTTACCTCAAAGTCTGCCCTGTAGTCCCCACAACCAAGACATCATAGCGCTATATGCCCTACCTATTCGTAAGTATAACTGGCAAGTGGT
>CAWUTT010000064.1:0-7756 GCA_963925635.1 uncultured Pseudomonadales bacterium
TTTAGGTAGCTTGAAGCATTCTATGGCATTGACTTAGTTGTAGGCAGATTTATAGCGCTTATCTGGGGTAACTATAAGACAGTGACCCTATAAGTAGGTAAAATGGCCTCCTACCATGGATCAGTCACACAGATCAGCCACCCCATGTATTGGAACCCCTCGATGATACGCATCAGTAATCTACAATTACCACTTGAACATGATGAGCAGGCCCTAAGCCTTGCTATTTTGGCTCGTTTGTCGATTCAAGCGGATGATTTGTTAGACTTTGTGGTGCATCGCAGAGGCTATGATGCGCGTAAAAAAAGTAAGATTGTACTGATCTACACCCTAGACGTAAACACCAAGCAGAATGAGGCTATATTGACGGCGTTTGCCGATGATCAGCTTATTAAAACTAGCCCCGACATGAGCTATAAATTTGTTGCAAAAGCCCAAGCAAAAGCGCAGCAGCGGCCCCTAGTCATTGGGTTTGGCCCCTGTGGTTTGTTGGCGGCTTTAGTGCTGGCACAAATGGGTTATAAACCCATTGTGTTAGAACGGGGCGCGGCAGTGAGGCAACGAACCAAAGACACCTTTGGTTTTTGGCGTAAAAAGATCCTTAATACCGAATCTAATGTACAGTTTGGCGAGGGTGGGGCAGGGACCTTCTCCGACGGCAAACTATACAGTCAGGTTAAAGACTCAAAACACTATAGCCGCAAAGTGCTTGCCGAATTTGTTGCAGCGGGCGCGCCTGACGAAATATTATTTGTGAGTAAGCCTCATATTGGCACCTTTAGATTGGTGTCGATGGTGGAAAAAATGCGCGCTAAAATTATTGAACTCGGTGGCGAAATTCGTTTTAACGCCCGCGTTGATGGAGTTCAAATAGAAGATGGTAAAATGTGTGGTGTGACTTTGGCCGATGGCGAGGTGATTCACTCTAAGCATATTGCTCTGGCTATAGGTCATAGTGCGCGTGACACCTTTGAGATGTTATTTGATAACAAGGTTCATATTGAAGCCAAGCCTTTTTCTATTGGGTTTCGCATAGAACACCCACAAGCGGTGATAGACCAAGCTCGCTTTGGGCCTAATGCAGGTAATGAGATTCTAGGTGCTGCTGACTACAAGCTAGTGCATCATTGTGCTAATGGCCGTTCTGTTTATAGTTTTTGTATGTGGCCAGGAGGCACGGTGGTGGCTGCTGCGTCTGAACCGCATCAGGTGGTTACTAACGGCATGAGCCAATACTCCCGCGCTGAGCGTAATGCTAATAGCGCCATTGTGGTGGGTATTAATCCTTCCGATTACCCGGGCAATGCGTTGGCGGGTATTGAGCTACAGCGTCAGTTGGAACGCCAAGCCTATGTGCTGGGTGGTGAAAATTATGATGCCCCAGCCCAAACCGTTGGTGACTTTCTTAAAGGTCAGTCATCCAAACAATTAGGCAGTGTTGAACCTTCCTTTAAACCGGGTATCAAACTCACCGATTTAGCAGACGCCTTACCCGACTTTTGTATTGACGCTATTCGAGAAGCTATCCCTGTATTTAATCGCAAAGTGAAAGGGTTTGCTTTAGCGGATGCCTTGCTGACTGGGGTTGAAACACGCACCTCGGCGCCTATTTGTATTAAGCGCGATAAAGACTATCAAAGCGTTAATACCCAAGGTCTATTTCCAGCGGGAGAAGGCGCTGGCTATGCGGGGGGCATCATGTCGGCTGCCATAGATGGTATCAAGATTGCCGAAGCCATGGCTTTGAGTATGAATAAGCCATGAGTTTTGGGCTTCCCGTGACATACTGGGTCAGACTAAGGCTAAAATAAGAACCTTCATGCTGTGCTTAACGTGCTTTTTTGCACTAACCTTTCTATTAACTTAAGAGTAAACCAATGCTAGCAACTTATTCATTTGCCATCTGGGGCCTGTGGCTCATATTAGTGACTCTGTTTGTTCAGTCTCAAGTGGCGTCCATCGCTCATCGTAAACAGAAACACTATGTGCCCGGTATAGTGGCCGATAAATTGAGCCACGAGTCGTTTGTTTTTCGCAGCCACCGTACTTTTTTAAACTCTCACGAAAACCTTTTAATGATGTTTGGGCCAGCTTTGCTAGGAATGCTGGCAGGTATGGATGCTTTCTGGTTGGGTATTTTGGTGTGGGTTTATGCCATTGCGCGTATCTTTCACATGGCTTTGTATTATGTGGTTGCAACAGAAGCTAATCCTAGTCCTCGTAGTTATTTCTTTATCGTAGGTTTTATGGCTAACTTATTACTGCTTATTATGTTGGGCGTTCACTTAGGGGGCTAGGCCCCATTAAAGAAGGCCTCATTAAAGAAGGCCTCATTAATTGAGTTCTCATTAAATAAGTTTTGATAAAATGACTCCCATTTGACCTACAGGCAGCCGTTTTATCTATAGAAAGAGGCGCTCATAGGTCCAATAAAGACCAATCAAAGAGATGAGCGCTGAGACAGGGATCACCACCCATTGGCGATAAAGCGGTTGATTTTTGATAATCCAAAAGACGCACAAAAAGGCAAAAGCGATCACAAATAGTTGCCCCACTTCCACGCCAACATTAAAAAACACGAGTGCAGTTGCAAAATCTGACTCGGGTAACCCAAGCTGAGATAGCACCCCAGCAAAGCCCATGCCATGCAATAAGCCAAACAAAAAGACCACTACCACGCGTCTTACTTTAACTGTTTTAACAAAGATGTTCTCAATACCTACCGCAACAATGGATAAGGCAATTAGTGGTTCAACCACGCTGGGTGAGAGACTAATAACGCCATAAATCGTCAAGCCTAAAGTAATGCTGTGGGCCAAAGTAAATGCCGTGACTTGCAACAATAAAGGGCGCAGTTTTACGCTCAGTAAAAATAGCCCTAAGACAAATAAAATATGATCTATGCCTTTGGGTACGATATGCTCAAAACCTAAAACAGTATATTCAGCAGCCACTTGAGTAAACGGTTTGGGGGTATAAGCTACGTTTAATAAAAACGGAGGGCTCATTACACCATCGGTTAACCAATGAGATGTTTTCTCCTGTGGCGTTTTATCATAGTAAAAGTGGGCTACATTGTTGCCAAACTTTTTTGGGTACTGCCAAGTAACCTGTGGTTTATCATTTTGTGAACGAGGAATTAACGCCAATAAATGCAGGTTAGATAAGCGGGATTTAGCTAAATTACCCGTGGCGGGAATGTTGAGTTTAACCAATGATAAGTCACTATTAACCCCATCAAACGCCAAATTAAGCTGAGATATAATGGATTCTTCAAGCACTTTAAATTCATCAGTTAACTGCTCTGACGATAATGCTCTTAGCTGGTTGTAACGTTCAGTCTGGGGTGAGTCATCGGTATCGTCATGGCTGGAGTCAATGCCGGCTATAAGGCTTTCTATGTTGGTTTGAATGTGTACCTTTACAGAAGCGTTTTGGGTAAACTCTAAGTTCACTATCGCAGGGCGCAATTGATGCGCCTGGGCGCTTTGAGCTAACGGCAATAGGCTTAACGTTAATAACATTAATCGAAATAAAACCATGAAACCTGTCACCTTTTTATTTTTTAGCATTCTTCTGACCAGTAGCACGGTTATTCGAGCCCACGAATTTTGGATAGAAGCGCAGCCATTCTACCAAAAAACTGATCGCACGACAGAAATTACCATTAATGTTGGCCAACAAATGGATGGTCAGTTACTGCCAAACATCCCTGTTTGGTATCGACACTTTGACATCATCACAGGTGATGGATTAAAGCCTGTGGATGGTGAACTAGGGCGTGATCCGGCGGGGTATGTCAACCTCAGCACCCCTGGGATTTATGCCATTGGTTATGAAAGCACCAAAAAATCCGTTAATTTAAAGCCAGAAAAATTCACTGATTACTTAAAAAAAGAAGGCTTAGAAAAAATTATAAAACGTCGTAACCAACTCAATGAAAGTGAAAAAAATGGCTTAGAAATCTATTATCGTAACGTGAAGGCATTAATTAAAGTTGGCGATAAAAGCCAATATAATTTTTATAATCATGATTTTAAATACCCACTCAATATAAACCCTCTGCAAAACCCCTATGAGCTTTCCAAGGGCGATGAGTTACGCGTTCAACTGACCTTTAACCAAAAACCAGCAGCGAATTTATTGCTGCATGGAAAAATAAAAAACAAACCCACTTTTGAATTCAGTTTACGCACTGACGCTCAGGGTTATGCCACTATCCCTCTAAAGCACACGGGCATTTGGTTACTTCATACGGTTGAAATGATACGGTCTGAGCAACCTAACATTGACTGGGAAAGTTATTGGGGCAGCCTAACTTTTGAAATTCGCTAACCCTATGTCCCTAACGCTGAGTGAATGTTAGCCAGACTCAGTAAGGCTGGCAGCCTGACGATAGAAATTAACTACCCACTGAAATAGTAATTGGGTGTCTGGTGTGCCCGCACTGTTGGCCATACCTTGTGCTCGAACGGCAGGGCGATGATCAAAACTAGGGCCGCAAAGCACACCCTCCACCATCTGTGTATTAAATTCAGGATGGCCTTGAATGCTTAACATGTGAGGATTATATTGCACCATGTAGTTGGGGCAAAATTCACTGCTAGCAAGCACTTGGGCACCTTCTGGCAGCTGCACGACTTGGTCTTGGTGAAACACCATGACGTCAATGGTGTTGGCCTGAGGCTGCATGTAGGCCTTGTGAGCCACCACTGCATTGTGAGAAATACCGAGCCCCCAACCTTTACTGCTCAGTTCTACCTGCCCTCCCAACGCTTGGGCTATGAGCTGATGGCCAAAGCAGATACCAAAGGTAGGTTTTTTGGCCTCATTAAGTTGCTCAATAAAGTCACTTAGTTGATGGATCCAATCAAGGTCATCGTAGGCACCTGCAGGGCTGCCGTTGATAAGCCACACATCACACTGATCTACCCCACCGGGTAGCTTGCCTTCATAGGCGTTAAAGTCGGTGAAACGAATATTATGGTCGATGTTCAGGAATTGCTCTCGAAAAATGGCTGAGTAATTGAGGCCACCTACTTGTTGCAGGATAGGTGCAAAGGTATGGCAGAGCAAAAGACCAATATGTAAAGGTGGGCTCATGGTGATGGCATCCTAAAAAGCGTGTAAAAAAAAGACTCCCTATAGGAGCCTTTAGTTGAGTGTATAACTTAACCAGGTGACATGCCACGTAGTCTTTCACTGCGGCGTCGTAATAACTCCAAGACACTTAGCAAAGCCACAGACATAACAACTAAAATACTCGCTACGGCTAGGATCGTAGGCGAGATTTGCTCACGAATACCCGAGAACATTTGACGTGGTATGGTGCGCTGCTCTACGTCGGCTATAAAGAGCACAGCCACCACTTCATCGAGTGAGGTGATAAAGGCAAACAGGGCGCCAGAAATCATGCCTGGTAAAATTAACGGCATAATGATGCGTCGGAAGGTAGTCCAGCCATTAGCACCCATATTTTGTGAGGCTCTCACTAGACTCATGTCAAAGCCACTTAAAGTGGCCGTCACAGTAATGATGACAAAAGGCACGCCCAAAGTAACGTGAGCTAAAATAACGCCCGTGTAGGTCTTCGCTATGCCAATAGATGAATAGAAGAAGAACATGCCGGTAGCGGTAATGACCAAAGGCACGATCATAGGCGATATCAATAAACTGGTGATCAATGCGCGGTGGGGCATTTCTGGACGCGATAAGCCTAATGCTGCCAAGGTGCCAAGCGTCGTTGCTATGGTGGCAGACACAGTGGCTATAAAGAATGAATTACGCGTCGCACGGATCCACTGGGCGTTGTTCCACATATCCGACCACCAGCCTTCAACTGCTTCTGGGGCTTTCATGCCATTATGCAAAATGTCTAAGTACCAGCGCATGGAATAGGCGTCAGAATCAAAACTAAGCATACCATCGGTAAAGGTGAAATAAGGCTCTGCGTTAAAAGACAGGGGCATTATGATCAGCACTGGGGCAATCAGAAACACCAAAACACTAGCGCTAATCACAAGGAATATGTACCGAGAAAAACGCTCGCCGGTGGTGGCGTATTCGTGCATCTGTTCCATAAACACTAAGGGGATACCAAAAATCAGTAAAAATCCAACAGCCGCCTTCATGGTGCCTGTAAGGAGAACCACCACTACCGCAGCTAGGGCTAAGTATAAATAAGCTCGACCTTTAATACGGATTTGTTTTTTTAAAAATTTAATCATGTGAGTGTCTCAATTATTCCTTAACCGAACTTAAGCTTATCGATACCAATGAGTCGGTTGTAAACCCAATAAAGCAACAATACAACCACCAGTAGCATAGTGCCTAATGCAGCACCTAGGCTCCAGTTAAGCGATTTTTGAATGTGATATGCAATTAGGTTAGAAATTAATAATCCATCTTGGCCACCCACTAACGCAGGCGTTATGTAGTAACCAATGGCTAGGATAAACACCAACAAAGTGCCGGCTGCTAGGCCTGGTATAGTTTGTGGCAAATACACACGGCGGTAGGCATGAAAGGGTTTAGCACCCATGGACAGCGCCGCACGCATGTAGGTGGGTTGGATGGTTTTCATGACTGAATAGAGTGGTAAAATCATAAAGGGTAATAAAATATGCACCATGGCAATAATAGTACCCGTCTGGGTGTAGATCATTTGAATACGACCAGAGTCGTCGATCACACCAAAATAAATTAACAGGTCGTTAATCACGCCCTCAGTTTGCAAAATAGCGATCCAAGCTGTAGTTCTCACCAGTAAAGAGGTCCAGAAGGGTAGCAGCACCATGATCATCAATAAGTTAGATTGACGCAACGGTAAAACGGAAAGCAAGTAAGCTACGGGGTAGGCGAGCAAAACACAAATAATAGTGATCAGTGAGGCCAGCCAAAGGGTTTTGATGAAGTTGTCTAGGTAGATTTGGTACAACTCTTCAGCTTCAACAATGGCGCCGGTTTCATCGTACTTCATGTCCATTGCCGCAATATAGAAAGACGGTGAAATGTCATGTGAGGCACGCTGTAAAGTCAGCCAAACCTGTGGGTTGGCCCATTTTTTATCAAGTTTAATCAGCGCTTCTTTGTAAGGCCCTTGTTTGATTTTTCCTACTTTACGCGCCGATTTGGTAAACAAACTACGACTGCCCGGCATTTCGTAGTTAATGCGGGTGGCCATGTTGCCAGAAGTATGGCCAGGATCTCGGTTTTTTCTGGCAATTGCCAAATCTTTGACAAAAATCTCAAAGATTTCTTCCGACGGCAAACCTTGTCCATCCCAAGTCTGGATGGCAACGGCGAAGTCGGGCACTACACCAGACACCTTATTGTTATGAATACTATTAAACAGCATTTGCCCAATAGGGAAGACAAAACTAATCAGCAAAAACAAGACCAACGGCAAGGTCAGTAAAAAAGCACGACGACGCTGAATGGCGGTGGTTTTGGCTAGCTTCTGTTTTAGCGGCAGAAAACTAGTTTGATCTATAGATGGGTTATCAGTAGTCATAAACGATCAGGTATCTAGAAAAAATAAACAGGGCGGGCCTAATTAAAGGCGCCGCCCAGGAGGTAAGTCGAATGACTTAGTTAGTTAACCAGGCGTTGAAACGCTCGTTTAACTGGTCTGAATTGTCTGCCCAAAATTCAAAGTCGTTCTGAAGCGCACGCTTGAAGTTATCAGGAGCAGTAGGCATGTGTGGTGCCATGTCTAGTTCTGGCTTATTGTGGAATGATCCCACTAGGCCAAATG
>CAWUTT010000065.1:0-23701 GCA_963925635.1 uncultured Pseudomonadales bacterium
ACTAGCAAGCTAGTTCTGTTACCGTTCGACTTGCATGTGTTAAGCCTGCCGCCAGCGTTCAATCTGAGCCATGATCAAACTCTTCAGTTTAAAAATAGTCGACATCCAATTCCGAAGAAAGGGTTCAGGTCTTATTGCCAATCCAACAAACGCCCACACGAATTACTTCGGTATAATACGTCACCTCGGTTGAGCGCACTGCTTCACAGCAAATCACTTAACCGACCGCTCTTTAACAATTTAATCAAGTAATTCGTGTGGGCGTTTGTTGGATTGGCAATAAGACCTAAAATATTACCTAAAAGATCACCCAAGAGATCACCTAAGAAATCACCCAAAAGATTACCTAAGGCAGGACCCAATAAAGCAGGCACAAAAAAGGGCGCTCACGCGCCCTTGTTAATACTGCACCCTAGAGCCTCACCTACTTGGTAATTTTAAATAACCAGCACACGGGTCCAGATGCGGCGAACAGCAAAAACGTTAGCCCCAACATAATCGGCGGCTGCAAAGAGTAGACTGCAAATAGTAACACTACAGCCAGTAACGCCACGAAAGGCACCTTCCCCTTCAGGTCTAGGTCTTTAAAACTATAGTACTTAAAATTGCTCACCATAAGCACTCCTAAGGCAGCGGTAACGATTGCCACCAGGTAGCTAAGACTTGGGCCATCAAAGCCATAATCGACGCCAGTCCAAACCATGCCCGCCATTACCCCAGCCGCAGCAGGTATTGGTAAGCCGGTAAAGTAACGACTGTCTGACACTTCTAATTGCACATTAAAGCGCGCCAGACGCAGTGCGCCACCGGCGACATAGACAAAGGAGGCTACCCAACCAAAATTACCTAAGCTTTGTAACGACCAAGAAAACAGTACCAATGCTGGCGCAACGCCAAAAGCCACTACGTCGGCTAGACTGTCGTATTCAGCGCCAAATTTACTGGTGGTATTGGTAAGACGAGCTACCCTGCCATCTAACGTATCTAACACCATAGAGATGAAGATGGCGATGGCTGCATTTTCAAAATCGCCACCCATACCAGCGACCACTGCATAAAAGCCAGAAAACAAGGAGGCGGTGGTAAAACTATTGGGGAGAAGGTATACGCCTTTTGCGGGCTTCTTAACGACGACTTCTTCTTCGTTATTCGGCTGTTCGGAAGTATCTTGACTCATGAATAGACTGCTCTTTTAATAGATTGGCGCTAGCTTAACATGCCTGCAGGACAATACTAAAACCCTAGACAAACAAAAGGCCGTAAATACGACCTTTTGCATGGATATATACCCGTCTGACTCGCTCTATATACTCAGCACCTTGTCACCACGGGCAATACCAGAAACACCCGTTCTTACGGTTTCCAGCACATAAGCTTCACCTATGGCACTGATAAAAGCGTCTAACTTACTCTGATCACCAATGAGTTGCACTGTGTAAATACTACTAGTGACATCAACAATCTGACCGCGGAATATATCCACAGTACGCTTCACTTCGTCACGGTGTTGACCCGTAGCCTTAAGCTTGATCAACATCATTTCGCGCTCAATGTGCTCACCCTCTGTCAGGTCTACCAACTTCACTACTTCGATCAACTTATTGAGCTGTTTGGTAATTTGCTCAATAACACGGTCACTGCCAGACGTGGTGACTGTTAGGCGAGACAAGGTCGGGTCTTCCGTAGGTGCCACGGTCAAAGTTTCAATATTAAAGTTACGCTGAGAAAACAACCCCACTACACGAGACAAAGCGCCGGCTTCATTTTCCAACAATACCGCAATAATATGTCTCATTAGGTACGCTCCGTCTTACTCAACCACATATCACGCATCGATGCCTTTGGCACTAGCATTGGATACACATGCTCGTCGGGATCAACGTGAACATCAAGGAACACCAACTCGTCTTTTAGGGCAAAGGCTTGCTCCAAAGCTGGAACTAGCTCCGCTAGAGTTTTAACCGTAATGGCCTTATGGCCATAGGCACTGGTGAGCTTGTGGAAATCAGGTAGTGATTTCATGTAAGACTGAGAATGGCGACTCTCGTAATTCATGTCCTGCCACTGGCGCACCATACCAAGAGATTGGTTATTCAAGCACACAATCTTCACTGGAATGTCATATTGACTGCAGGTAGAGAACTCCTGCAAATTCATTTGAAAACTACCTTCGCCGGTGACGCAAACCACTTCAGCATCTGGATAATGCAGCTTAACGCCCATGGCCGCAGGGAAGCCGAACCCCATGGTGCCTAGGCCACCAGAGTTGATCCACCGGTTGGGTTTATCAAACTTGTAGTATTGAGCAGCAAACATTTGATGCTGACCTACGTCAGAACAAATGTACGCATCACCCTTAGTGACTTCATAGAGCGCTTCAATTACCTGCTGAGGCTTAAGCAACCCATTATCATTAACTTCGTAGCGACCACCGTGACGCAGACGCCAATGATCGATTTGACTCCACCATTCAGTAATCGCTTCTACATTTGGCTGCCGTTCACTTTTGGCCAATAAGCCCAGCATTTCTTGTAGCACACTCTTTGCTGGACCCACAATTGGCACATCTACAGCAATAGTTTTAGAGATCGATGAGGGGTCGATATCAATATGAATGATCTTGGCCGTAGGACAGAACTTCTCTGTTGCATTGGTGACTCGATCATCAAAGCGCGCACCGATACTCAAAATTAGATCTGAATTATGCAGCGCGGTATTGGCCTCATAGGTACCATGCATGCCCGGCCAACCCAGCCACTGTCGATCACTTGCCGGATAACCACCCAACCCCATTAAGGTAGTGGTGACTGGAAAGTTTAGCGCCCGCGCGAGTTCGGTTGCTTCTGCAGAGGCTCTCCCTCCAACAGTGCCACCGCCCACAAGAATGACTGGGCGCCGCGCCGATAACATAAGGTCAACGGCTTTTTTAATTTGGCCACTGTGCCCCCGAGTCGCTGGGCTATAAGAACGCATAGAAATTGATTCAGGATAGCTGTATTCAAACTTATCCGTTGGGGTCGTCATATCCTTAGGGATATCGATGACCACGGGTCCCGGACGGCCACTTGAGGCAATGTAAAAAGCCTTCTTGATAATCGTAGGAATTTCGGAGGGGTGTTTCACCGCAAAATTATGCTTAACAACAGGACGGGAAACCCCCATCATATCGGTTTCTTGAAAAGCATCTTCGCCAATCAGGGTGCTAGGCACTTGCCCACACAGCACCACCATTGGAATTGAATCCATAAACGCCGTCGCAATGCCCGTGATCGCATTGGTCGCACCAGGACCTGAGGTAACAAGCACTACGCCTGGTTTACCAGATGCGCGCGCATAGGCGTCGGCCATATGGGTAGCGGCTTGTTCGTGCCGAACTAAAATATGTTTCACTTGGTCTTGTTGGGCCAAGGCATCATATATGTGTAATACAGAGCCACCTGGGTAGCCGTAAACATACTCGATTTTTTGATCCTGTAGGCTGCGGATCACCATTTCTGCGCCGGAAAGCATTTCCACTGTCATTATCCTCTCTCCGCATTCAAAAAGAAGCGGATATTATTTGTCTGAGATCTATCTCATGTAACCATCGATGAACCACGGGCAGCGCTTGTAGCCAGACCGCAATATCGTGCAGGCACTGATGTGCCTATAGTGGTGACGCTCGGAGATCTAGCATTGTCGGGTTGCAACGTGCATAGAAATCAGGGCAGACAAGCGAAAGGGTACTGCTTACCGTATCACAAACGCGAGGGATTACCTGCGCGACATGTGCATCAACCTAAAGCATGAATTTTCACACGCCAAGGCCTGCAATTCAATACCTTAAGGGTAAAACAGAGGTGAATATATTATAAACTCAGAAAACTCTAGGCAACTTTTGCAGGCCCGCTACAAACATTTGGTGGTATAGTGGCGATCGAATAGCAAAACATTTTAGTTTGAGGTGGTCTTATGTCTAGTTTAGAGTTACGAAATCGCGACCGAGTGATTGAAGAGCTGCGTCTTTTCCTAAAAAAAATCTGTGTTGAACCCGAAATTATCACTCATTCCTTAGCCATTACCCGAGAATTAATAGACGCAGACAATGCCGACGCTATTATTGCGCAAAGAATTTCCGACAGCACCAACGTTAAAATAACCGACGAACACAGCGATGCTGACAGGCTATTTCTGCAGGTATTACGAGAAGTTGTGAGAGATGAAAAGGCCATGTATTAAACTGGGCCTGTTCATCTAATAGTTTTCACATTGGTGCCAAAGCTAATGCTTGAGCGCCACCCCAAATGTTAGCTTGGCATGCTCTACGTCAGTCAATATCACTTGCCCTGGCAGATAATCACCGGCGAGCAGCTTTTGCGCTAGGGGATTTTCCAAATGCCGCTGGATGGCTCGCTTTAACGGTCTGGCGCCGTAAACGGGATCGAAGCCAGCATCCACCAACAAATCTTTCGCCGCATCAGTTAACTGCAGGCTCAGATCATGCTCTTGTAAGCGCTCATGCAGGCGTAATAATTGGATATCGGCAATCTCACGCACATGTTCTTTTGCTAATGGGTGAAACACCACTAACTCATCAATACGGTTGAGCAACTCTGGCCTAAAGTGATTACCCACTATCTCTAATACGGCGGCAGACATCTGCTCGTACTGACTTTCATCACTCATGGATTGAATCACATCAGAGCCCATATTCGAGGTCATCACAATCACGGTATTACGGAAATCTACAGTACGGCCTTGGCCGTCTGTGAGCCTTCCGTCTTCTAGCACCTGCAATAATATGTTGAAGACATCGGGGTGAGCTTTTTCCACTTCGTCTAATAGCAGCACTGAATAAGGTCGGCGACGCACGGCTTCCGTCAAATAACCCCCTTCTTCATAACCCACATAACCTGGAGGGGCGCCAATAAGTCGAGACACAGAGTGCTTTTCCATAAACTCTGACATATCGATACGCACCATAGACTCTTGTGTATCAAACAGAAAAGTGGCCAAAGATTTACACAATTCAGTTTTACCTACACCCGTTGGACCCAAGAATAAAAACGATCCGTTAGGTCGATGTGGGTCTGCTAGACCAGAGCGTGAGCGACGCACAGCATTGGCAACGCTAGACACTGCTTCTGTTTGCCCAATCACCTGCTGGTGCAATACTTGCTCCATATTTAACAACTTCTCTCGCTCACCCACCAGCATGCGACTCACAGGAATACCGGTCCACATGCTCACCACTTCTGCAATCTCCTCTTCACCTACCCTACTCCGCAACAAGGTTGTCTCTACATCTTCAGTCTCATGCGCGGCTTGCAGCTTCTTTTCTAAATCTGGAATGGTTCCATACTGGAGTTCAGACATAATCCCCAAATCACTATTGTGACGCGCCACTTCTAACTTTTGCTGCGCAACTTCTAGATCTTCTTTAAATTGTTGCACACCATAAACAGAGGCCTTTTCTGCCTTCCAAATTTCCATCAGATCTGCAAATTGTTTTTCTTGTTGCGCCAACTCATCCTCTAAGTTTTTTAACCGCGCGGCGGCAGCTTTGTCCTTTTCTTTGGTCAGGGCTTCACGCTCGATCTTTAATTGAATAATATGCCGCTCAAGCCGATCCATTACCTCTGGCTTGGAATCCATTTCCATACGAATACGGCTACCCGCTTCATCAATTAAATCGATGGCCTTATCAGGTAACTGACGATCAGTGATATAGCGCTGAGACAACCGTGCAGCAGCAATGATGGCCGAATCAGTAATATCTACACCATGGTGTAGTTCATACCGTTGCTTTAAACCACGCAAAATGGCAATGGTGGCCTGCTCTGATGGTTCACCTACGAATACTTTTTGAAAACGACGCTCTAAAGCCGCATCTTTTTCAATGTACTTGCGGTATTCATCAAGGGTAGTGGCACCGATACAATGCAGTTCTCCCCGCGCAAGGGCGGGCTTGAGCATATTGCCAGCATCCATAGCACCTTCGGCCTTACCAGCACCCACAATAGTATGAATTTCGTCGATAAATAAAATCACATTGCCTTCTTGCTTGCTCAATTCATTGAGCACACTCTTGAGCCGCTCTTCGAACTCGCCGCGATACTTTGCACCAGCGATAAGCGCTCCCATATCCAAACACAGCAATTGTTTACCGAGCAATCCTTCAGGCACTTCACCATTAACGATACGTTGGGCCAAGCCTTCTACGATGGCTGTTTTACCCACACCAGGCTCACCGATCATCACTGGGTTATTTTTGGTTCTACGCTGCAACACTTGAATAGCACGACGAATTTCATCATCACGGCCAATCACCGGGTCTAACTTGCCTGCTGCAGCTAGTTCGGTAAAGTTGATGGTGAATTTATCTAACGCCTGCCGTTCTTCTTCGGCGCCCTGACTGTTTACTTTATCGCCACCGCGCAGCTTATCGATGGCTTGAGTTAGATTAGCTGTTTTTACACCCGCTTTAGCTAGCAAGTCTCCTACACCACTTTTATCTTGCACCAAAGCTACAATTAACTGCTCACTAGAAACGAATTGATCACCTAATTTACCAGCCGCTTTTTCAGCCACATTAAAAAGTCGCGACAAGCCATTACCAAAGTGAACATCACCACTGTCGTTGGCTACTTTAGCCATGTTATTTAGGCGCTGGCTTAACTTAGTTTGTAACATCGGCATATCGGCGCCCGCTTGCACTAACAAAGATTGTGCAGAGCCTGCTTGTTGTTGCAACAAAGCACTAAGCATGTGCTCAGATTCGATAAATTGATGATCTAAAGAAAGGGCCAAAGATTGGGCTTCGCCCATGGCTTCTTGTAACCGGTTGGTGAGTTTTTCAAAACGCATAATAGATCCTCAATAATACTCGCCAGCGCTTTCCAGAAAGGTCTGAATAAGATGCCGCAGTCATTAACTTGTGACTTATTTATGGGGTCTTAGGTGTGCCATTTCAAGTAATAGCCACCTTAACATTAGAAAGGTCTAAACCATCCAAATCAAACTAGCCATGCGCCCACTTTGGGGGTCACGCCGATGGGAATAAAACTGGCTAGGGTCTGATAGAGTGCAATGCTCTCCACCAAAAACCTGAGTCACGCCCAGTCCAGCCAACTCTTTGCGGGCTAAGGCATATAAATTGCCTAACCATTTATTAGGCTTGGTGGTGATCGGAGTGAACTCGTTACTAGCATGGGTAGGATCGACGCCAAAGGCCTGCAGTACGTTAACCCCTACCTCAAACGCAGCAGGACCAATCGCTGGACCCAGCCATACCAAAACCTCATTGGGATTAGAAAACTGAGCTACCATTTTACTGACAATACCATTGGCTAGGCCTTGCCAACCGGCATGCACTGCTGCCACTTGGGTACCCGCCGTGTTACATAAAAGAACGGGCAGGCAATCGGCGCTCATCACCACACAGGGCCAGTTTTTTGTGTGTGTAAAGCTGCCATCGCAATCATACAAACCCGCCGGTGCAGGCAAACTCAACACGCTTGTGGAATGGGTTTGATTAAGCCAGAAGGGCTGGCGCTCAAGGTCAAGGTCAGACTGCAATCGCAAGCGATGCTGCTTTACGCGATTGGCATCATCATCAACGTGCCGAGCCAGATTAAATCCTGCTAAGCCAGCAGTTGACTCGTTGACCTGCAAACCACGGCAAGTAGATATGGCCCGCACATTTTCAGGCGCAGGCCAGTCTGGTGTGAGGTAACACGATGACTGACCTATAGCAGCCATTAGAGCCGAGAGTGAGGATTGAGCTTAGTATCAATGACAAGGTGCTTAAGCAAGTCGACCATATCGTCAGGTAAATCTACTTCCCACTCCATGTCTTCTTGGGTAATGGGGTGCATTAGTTCCAAACGTTTAGCGTGCAGAGCTTGGCGCTTAAAACCACGCAGACTGTCTAAAAACTCCTCTTCACAACCTTTAGGTAAGCGCTGTCGGCCACCGTACAGAGGGTCACCCTGCAAAGGGTAGTTAATGTGCGTCATATGCACCCGAATTTGGTGTGTGCGCCCCGTTTCTAACTTCAAGCGAATATGCGTATGAGCGCGGAAACGGCGCAGGACTCGATAGTGCGTTATGGCTTCTTTACCAACCGCAGAAACAGCCATTTTTAAACGATTACGACTGTGACGACCCATAGGTTCGTCTACTGTGCCGCCACCCGTTAGCACTCCTTGGACAACCGCTTCGTATTCTCGGCCCATGCTGCGATCTTGCAACTGAGCAACCAATGCAGTTTGGGCAGGAATGGTTTTAGCCACCACCATCAAACCCGTAGTGTCTTTGTCTAAGCGATGCACAATACCCGCTCGAGGCACACCATTGAGCTGCGGACAGTGGTGCAGCAATGCGTTTAATAAGGTGCCACCGTGATGACCTGCAGCGGGGTGGACCACTAGGCCTGCCGCTTTATTCAGGATGAGGATATGATCATCTTCATAAACAATATCAATATCAATGGGTTCTGGCTGCCACCGTTCCTGAATTTCAATTTTACACTCTAGGGTGATTTTTTCACCACCATAGAGTTTTTCTCTGGGTCGCAGTTGTTCGCCATTAACCAGTATATCGCCTTCTTCGATCCACTTTTTTAAGCGTGAGCGCGAGTATTCAGGGAACGCCACAGCGGCAATTTGGTCAACACGCATGCCGGCCCATTCTGGGTCGACTTGCGCTTGTAGGGAAATAGTTTCGTGCATGTTAAGACTTTCGTTGGCGCTAGTTGAACTAGCATATTAAACTAGGGTCTATTGTACAGTATTTACGGGCAATTACGCTGCACTATAGACAATGATATACTCGATCTTCTCTGCAACAGGTAACTTAAACACTATGCCACACAAGACTTCAAACAACTTTCGTCAAATTTTCTCTATAGTACTCATGGGCTTACTACTTGGCGCATGCTCCAGCAATAGTAAAGAACCGCTCGTTGAAGACGCTAAACCCGAAGCAGAACTCTATGCCAGTGCCATGGCTAAGCTAGAAGGCAACAATTATCGACCTGCTATTGAAGATTTAGAAGCTATGGAAGCTCGCTATCCTTACGGGCGTTATTCTGAGCAAGCTCAACTTGAGCTGATTTATGCTTACTATAGAAGCAGACAACCGGTTGCGGCAAAGGCAGCCGCCGCTCGTTTTATCCGCTTACATCCAGACCATGAGCATGTCGATTACGCCTACTATCTAAAAGGCCTAACCGCCTTTGAAGAAAATAAAGGCGCCCTAGACCAGTACATAGGTACAGACAAAGCCAAGAAAGATCCTGGCGCGGCTAGAGATTCCTTTACTGATTTTTCAACACTACTGAAACGCTTCCCCAATAGTGAGTACGCTGCAGACTCTCGAGTACGTATGGTGTATTTACGTAATTTATTGGCCCGGCATGAAATCCATGTCGCTAACTACTACGCTTCACGCAACGCCTGGCTAGCTGCCGTTAACCGTGCCAAGTATGTGGTAGAGAATTACCAACTGACGCCCGCGGTAGAAACCGCATTGGAAATTATGGTGCAAGCTTATACGGAGCTGGGATTATTGGATAATGCCAGTAATGCCCAGCAAGTATTAGAGGCTAACTTTGGCAACACTCCCAACGACGTCCCCACTGACGAGACACTGCAGCCAGCTAAACCTCGGTCGTGGCTTAGCCGCTTAACATTCGATCTGCTCGACTAGTGAACCGCTAAAGGTCCCAGTTACAATAAAGGGTGACCGGGCCTTGGCGCTTATGTTCGGTTTGACGATAACGCTGCTCTAATACCTGCTGCGCAGCGCGATCAATGGCCTTACCTTCCAAATAGTCATCGATTTGATCGTACGTAAGGCCTAAAGAGTCTTCATCGGCTTGCTGTGGGTTATTTTCTTCTAAATCTGCGGTTGGCGTTTTGTGCACTAAGCTATCGGGCGCACCAATAAAGGCAGCCAAACTCCGCACTTGCCGTTTGTTGAGCCCAAATAAGGGCGCAATATCACAAGCCCCGTCACCGAATTTAGTAAAAAACCCAGTCACAGCTTCGGCGCCATGGTCTGTGCCAATTACCAGCCCATTAACCAACCCTGCCACATAATATTGCGCGCTCATTCTAGCTCTCGCCTTATTATTGCCCCGGCAAAAGTCGAGTTTATCAGCACTTGGGTTAACCCACTGATTCAAAGACTCTGTCGCTGAATCCAACCCTTTGACCATGGCTTCAATATTAATTTCCATACGCTGACTGGGTTGGATAAAATCTAAGGCTAGCTGCGCATCGCTTTCGTCCGCTTGTATTCCGTAGGGCAAACGCACTGCAATAAACTGGTATTCATTAGTTGGGTGCTGCTGATTTAATTGATCACACGCCATTTGCGCCAACTTACCTGCCGTGGTCGAATCCACACCACCCGACAACCCCAAGACTAGTGTTTTAGCGCCAGCAGTAATTAAACTGTGCTTTAAAAACTCAACCCGCTTGGTGACTTCGGCACTAATATCAATAACCGGTAAGGTATGTAAGGCTGCAATAATTTTATGTTGTTGGGAAGCGCTCATATGTTTGATCCAAAGTGCTAATATTCACTTTATTTTACCCCATATAACTCACAAAGTGCTTATTTGCAGACTTGAATTTGACCGCCTTTACCAAGACTTTTCACTTCGCCAGTGTCGGCTAGAGTGAGTTGCCAACAAAGGGTGTCGTGGGCCTGTGGGCCATTCGCGTTGATGGTTGCTGACAGTGAAAACCCCGTTTCTGTTAAATTCACTTGATAGCGATAACGACGCTGGTCCAGAGTGGGTTTGACGGCGTCAAGGTCAGCGAAATAGTGCCCTTGTTGTAGATGCCACATCTGCTGTTGCAAAGCTAAGTCCTGTAACTGCAACCAGGCCTGTTGCCGTCCAGCAGCTAATTGGTGCTGGCGCCATGTCGGCACAGCCAGCGCCAACATGACGCTGACTATGGCTAACACCAATAACAGTTCCACAAGACTAAAAGCAGGCTGGTTATTGTGCATCAACATAGTGCCTCTTTTTAAGCACTGGGGGCCACCGGTTAAGCTTTTCCTGCAGCGCTTGATGCTCTTGTCTAACACTGCGCAAACTTAACTGCGCTTGTGACATCAGCATGGCCACACCTAGTGCAACCAACAAGACCATCATGACGACCGCCAATAACAACCAACCCTTTTGAGCATGCCTTGTAGCTACCCTCATGGCGGCTTGGTTAGCGACATACATTGGTGAGACGCCAGATAAAGTTAACTGGATGGAGGACAATCGCCTCCTCTGGATGCCAACTCCATTGACCCACGGGTGCAACTCTAAGTTGTTTACTCGTTGGCAGTCTTAGCTGCAAAAAAACCCTCACTTGATGTAATTCGGCCAGCTCATCAATTTGATAGCGATGGCGCCATTGATCGATGTGGCAGTCTTTATTGCTGTCCACCCCATAATAAAGCTCCATAGACTCCACTTGCGCCAAAAATCCACTATTACGGCCACCTAACCTGCGTCTTGTTAGGCTGTGACCACGACTCTCGTAGCCATAATCATATTGCGTACAGCGCCGCTGATAGGGCCGCATTAGGGCTATGGTATGAGCAGTACCAGATAGGACTCCCAAGCCACACAAATCCTGCCAGTCTGCGAGCACCTGAGCAACGGCTAGCTGCCCCTGAGATTGCGCTCTAACCACCACTTGAGCCAACAATTTATGGCGATTAAACTGCACCAGACTGGCGCTAATAGCCACCATCATTAGGCTAGCAAGGCCTGCGCTTAACACCATTTCTAATAGGCTAAAGCCTTGCTGCTTAGGGACTAATGCTAGAGGGCAAGGGTTAGATACACGCATGCAACGCCCCGCTGGCAGTCATCCGTAGCAGATGCCAAAGTTTGAGACCACATGAGTCCAACCGATAGGGTCCCACCTGGTAAACAACTGCTCAAGCACAACACACTCAGTGCTCCGTTGGGTAACTGCTGTAACTCTGATTGCCAATAAGCTGCCCACGCTTGAGTCATTGCCTCTGGAGCACAGTAGCGACCGTGCAGACACTGGGCATCTGTGGCTGATGCGTTAGCGAGTAATTGATAGTGTTTTGGGTAGGCCCATGCTTGATTTGCAACTTGGTCTAAAAGGCCGTTGGCAAAATGCAATTGCTGACTGTAGGTAAGCACTTTTTGACTATACGCTTGAGCGGTAAATAACACCAAAAACATCACACTGGATAAGCCTAAACTTAACAGCACTTCAATTAGTGCCAGGCCATTTTGCTGGCTCTGTTGTGGCCATGGCAGTTGAATTAAAGGCATGGCGTTGTTTGCTCTCGCAAACGCCCACTTGAGGACAGCACTAATGCGTAACCTAAAACTTGATTATTAATAGCGCTGGCACTGGCGTTAGCAACACACAAAACCATAGTACCAGATTGCGCCGTATTACCGGATCTATTAAAGCTAATCTGTTGGCCCCGGTTAAAACTAAACGACAGACTCTGGTTAATTTGCCACTGAGATAGGGCTATTTCAGAGTCTTGCCAAAGGCCATCTTGGTTGGCATCTAGGTAGATCAAAAAGCCCTTAATAGAACCACAAGCCTGAGACCAACAGACGCTCACCTTGGCCCTTTTTTGTAAGCTAGTTAGACGTGCAAACCGAATTTCTTGGACTAGTCTTTGCCTCTCATCAGACAAACTTTGAAGCTGCCATGAACGATAAAGTTGAGGCGAAGCGATAGAGGCCACGATGGCCAGAAGGGCTAAAACGATGAGTAGTTCAAGCAAGCTCCAAGCGGAACTAACATAGACTAAGTTTACACGGTGTGGGGATAAACGCATGACAACATCCTTATTGGCTGCTGTCTAAGTGTAGTTCAGTTTGTTCAATTAACCTGTAGCTGTTTGGCGTGTTAAATGGAGCCTGATTAGCCGACGGCTATAATCTGCACCTCAAATTGAAGTTCGACACCGGCTAAAGGGTGATTAAAATCCATCACCACATCATCGCCATCTATGGTTTTTACGACTCCTGGCAGTTCCGTGTTAGCGGCATCGGAAAAGCTAACAACCAGACCCAGCTCTAGCACAATATCAGGGCCAAACTGGTGCCGCTTGAGGGTTTGTAGGTTAGCTGGATTATGCTGACCAAAGCCATTTTCTGGGGCTACAGTAAAAGTTTGGTGATCGCCTGCCACCAAACCAATCAGGCAGGACTCAAACCCAGCCAACAAATTACCATCCCCAATGGTGAGTTCCACAGCACCTTTATCAAAGGTGCTGTCTATGGTTTCTCCACTGGCATGATGCAAGGCGAAGTTTAACGTCAAATGAGACGATGCATTAATACTCTGAGTCACGCTTTGCTGCCTTTTCTGTTTGCCAAAAATCAATAAATAAACCCACCACACCCATAAAAATGACGCTGTCTGCCAAATTAAATGCGGGGAAATAATAGGGTGGATAATACACCAACAGGTAATCTACCACGTAACCATTCATCACCCGGTCTACCAAATTACCTAAGGCACCAGCTAACACAAGGCTCAAGCTCAGACCCAGCAGGGTTTGGGTTTTTGGCGTGCGTTTTAGCCATATAATTAGCCAAATACTAATCCCCATGGCGATAACCGACAAAAACCATCGTTGCCAACCAGACTGGGACGCTAAGAAACTGAAAGCTGCGCCCTTGTTGTGCACTAGTATTAGGTCGAAGAAGGGCAGTATGTTAAGCCTTTCTGCATAGTTAAACTCTTGTGTGACCACCCACTTAATGCAGAGGTCTAAAAGCCACAGCAGCATAACCAGCCACATAAACCGTCTTAAGGCTGACGCTTTTAACAACTTAGGCAAAGTGGCGAACCTCACCAGAGCCACTCACATTGTCGATACAACGGCCGCATAACTCAGGTTCGTTGGCGACCGTACCGACATCTTCACGGTGATGCCAGCAACGTTCACATTTAGTATGCTTGGAGGCGTGAATATCTAACCGTAAACCTGCAAATTCAGTCTCTTCACCAGCGTCTTCACCTGCTATCAAAGAGGCCTTGGAGGTGAGTAAAACGAAACGCAACTCATCACCCAACTGCTGCAATTGAGCATAGAGCTCTGGTGCCGCGTACAGGGTGATTTCAGCACTTAAAGAGCCTCCAATCACACCTTGATTCCGCTGTGTCTCTAGGCTCTTATTCACAGCCTGTTTGACGTCCATGATTTGGCCCCAGAAGTCTGCAGTCATACTGGTCGCTTGGGCCTGAGGAATAGCGTACCAAGTGTCTAACTGCACTGATTCAGCGCGCGTTCCTGGGATGTGGTCCCACAGTTCATCGGCGGTATAACTTAATATTGGCGCAATCCAACGGGTCATAGTTTCAATCAGATGATACATCGCCGTTTGTGCCGAGCGACGCGCAAGGCTATCGGCTCCACACGTGTACTGTCGGTCTTTAATAATGTCTAAATAGAAACCACCTAAGTCTTGTGAACAAAAATGGGTGATTTTTTGATACACCGCGTGGAAGTTATAACTATGGTAGGCCGCCTCAATTTCTGTTTGCAGTGCCCCAGCACGCCCAAGTACCCATTGATCCAGAGCCAGCATATCATCAACTGCAACCAAATTATCAGCAGGGTTAAAGCCGTTGAGATTAGACAATAAAAAGCGGGCGGTGTTGCGAATGCGGCGATAGGCGTCGGCAGTTCGGTTAAGAATCTCATCAGACACGGCCATTTCTGCACTAAAGTCCGAAGAGGCAACCCAAAGGCGGATAATATCAGCCCCTAAAGTGTTACATACTTTTTGTGGTGACATGACGTTGCCAATAGACTTAGACATTTTTCGGCCTTGCCCATCTACCGTAAATCCGTGCGTCAACACGCCCTTATAAGGCGCCACACCATGCATAGCGATGGAGGTTTTCAAAGACGACTGAAACCAGCCACGATGTTGGTCTGAACCTTCTAAATACAGATCCGCTGGAAAGCGTAATTCAGGCCGTTGTTCTAACACTGAGTAATGCGTGGTGCCAGAATCAAACCAAACGTCCATGGTGTCAGTGACTTTTTGATAGTCTGCGGCGTCGGCACCCAGAAGGTCTGCAGCATCTAATTCAAACCATGCATCAATACCATTTTCAGCCACTTTTTGCGCTACTTCCTCAAACAACTCAGCCGTACGCGGGTGCAATGCTTGGGTTTGTCGGTTAACAAACAAAGTAATAGGTACACCCCACGTGCGCTGACGGGATACACACCAATCGGGGCTAGAGGACAGCATGCCAGAAATGCGGGCAGCACCCCATTCAGGATGCCATGCTACATTTTTTACTGCATCGAGGGCCTGCTCTAAGAGGCCATTTTCTGACATAGAAATAAACCACTGGGGTGTGGCACGGTAGATAAGCGGTGTTTTGGTGCGCCAGCAGTGGGCATAGCTATGAGTAATTTTAGCCTGATGTACCAAGGTGCCGTGGGCTTCTAGGGCGGCAATCACTTGATCATCAACCTTATAAACATGGGCCCCCGAAAATTCGCCAGATGCATCGACAAACACACCATTATCATCGACTAAATTAAGGGTCCCGATACCGTAACTTCGGCCCACATTAAAATCGTCTACACCATGGTCTGGAGAAGTATGTACGCTGCCTGTGCCGGCTTCTGTAGTGACATGATCACCCAGAATTAAAGGCACTTGGCGTGCATCATAGAACGGATGCTGTAAGGCTAGATTTTCAAATGCTTGGCCCTTTGCTTCACCGAGCACTTTGAAGTCATCAATGCCATAACGCGCCATTGAACTGACCACAAGATCCTTGGCAAACACCTGGCATTCATTATTCACTTGCACTAGAACATAATCTAATTCGGCATGCATACTCACCGCTTGGCTCGACGGCAAGGTCCAAGGAGTCGTGGTCCAGATGACCACAGACGTTGGCAGGTCGGTCACCACACCAAAGGCTTGATGCCATGCTTGTTGATCTAACACCCCATAACGTACGTCGATTGAAAGGGAGACTTTGTCTTGATATTCAACCTCTGCCTCAGCGAGGGCAGAGGCCCCCACCACACTCCAATACACTGGTTTGTAACCTTTGACGAGATGGCCGTTTGCAACGATCTTACCCAAGGAGCGAATGATGTTGGCTTCAGTCTCAAAGCGCATGGTTTTATAAGGGTTTTCCCAGTCACCAATAATACCTAAACGAACAAAGTCTGCCATTTGACCAGCCACTTGTTTTTCCGCATAGACTCGACACTTTTCACGAAATACAGCGTGGGTGACCTTGTTGCCAGCTTTACCAATTTTTTGCTCGACCTTATGCTCAATGGGTAGTCCATGACAATCCCAACCTGGCACATAGGGTGCATCAAAACCACTTAACGTCTTCGACTTAACGATGATGTCTTTTAAGATTTTATTGACGGCGTGGCCGATATGAATATCGCCATTGGCATAGGGAGGGCCATCATGCAAAATAAACTGTTCACGGCCTTTACCGACGGCACGCAATTTATTGTACAGGTCCATTTGCTGCCACTTCTTGAGTATTTTAGGCTCTCGTTGGGCTAAGTTACCCCGCATTGGGAAATCAGTTTGGGGTAAGTTCAAGGTGGATTTATGGTCGCTCATACTTAGGGTCACTTCTTAAATAATAATCTATTAGGTCTTTGGGTATGCAGCAGCTAAATAATCTTTGGCTGTCTGCATGTCTAATGCTATTTGCGCTTGCAATTGAGCAAGCCCATCAAACTTTTGTTCACTACGGATAAACTGACAAATTTCGACAGTGATGGTTTTACCATAAATATCACCACTGAAATCAAACAGGTGGACTTCTAATTGAGGCTGCACACCTGCGACAGTTGGGCGATAGCCAATATTAGCTACGCTGGCAATAGGTTGCCCTAACACTCCATGCACCAAAGTCGCGTACACACCTTGCAGTGCTGGTCGCGGCTTTTGTAAGCGGATATTAGCCGTTGGCGCACCTAGCTTGCGGCCCAGTTGTTGCCCATGCGCCACTTTACCGGTCACGGTAAAAGGCCGACCTATAAAGCGCCGCACCGCTGCTAGATCGTGAACCTCCAAGGCATTGCGAATGCGCGTACTGGAGACCCGTTCACCGTCTAGCTCACAGGTTTCGGTATTCTCCACGTCAAAACCATGTTTTAAACCCTCAGTTTGTAATAAACCGTAGTTGCCAACGCGGCCTTGTCCGAAGCGAAAATCATCCCCTACCACAAAATGACTCACGGCCAGACCACTCACCAACAACTGCTGAATAAAGTCGTGGGCCCTAAGACTGAGCAATTTAGCGTCAAAACGCAGGCACAAAACGCGATCAATACCGTATTTGTCCAGTAACCGCAGTTTCTCCCGCAATCGTGTTATGCGACGGGGCGCCTGATCCTTGGCAAAATATTCGAGGGGTTGTGGTTCAAATAAAATCACCACCGCAGGCAAACCCTGCATAATCGCTTTTAACTTTACTTGGCGCAGCACCCGCTGGTGGCCTAGATGAACGCCATCGAAATTTCCAATGGTCGCCACACAGCCACGATGTTCTGGCTTGAGGTTATAAAGACCACGAATAAATTCCATAAACACTCGTCAAATTTGAGGCCACAAGCCTCAGCAAAATGTAAGCCTTGCATTATATACAGACCGGACTCATTTTGCGACTGACAAAACGCTTATTCAAAGCTCATGTTGAGGCCTATTTTGGGCCCTGCAAATGCTGCCACCGAAGGCCCACTAATACAAGCCCAATGCCATAGGCCAAAACGCCCAGAACAACAATGATGGCTAAATGCTCTACTCGTTGCCATAAGCCCCAATTCAGCCATACTTGGACCGGCCGGTAGGCAAGATAAATGACGCCACATAAGGCTGTACTGGCGAGTAATATACGTAATGAAAATAGGCCCCAGCCTGCACAGGGCAGCCATATTTTTCGCCGATACAAGCCCCAACCCAGAAGCGCCGCATTGAGCAAGGCCGACAAAGAGGTGGCCATGGCTAAGCCCACATGAGCAAACTGCCAAACCAACAGTAAATTCAACAACATATTACTGGCCATAGCCCAAATACCAATCCGCACAGGTGTTTTCATATCTTGTCGTGCAAAGTAACCAGGGGCCAAGACTTTGATTAACATAAAAAACAATAACCCAAGGGCATAGGCACGCAGGCTTGCAGCGCTAAACAGTACGTCTTGATCACCCATGGCGCCATAGTGGAACAATGTGGCAACTAGCGGCTCTGCTAACAATCCCAGCGCTAGGGCCGCCGGCACACCCACTAATAGCACCATCCGCAAGGCCCAATCCAGCGTATCGCTGAACGCTTGCGGTGACTTTGATGCATGCCGTTGAGATAAGCCGGGTAAAATCACTGTCGCAATGGCGATACCAAACACCCCTAGCGGTAACTCCATCAGCCGGTCTGAATAATATAACCAAGACACACTGCCACTTTGCAACAAGGACGCCAGCACTGTATCCAGTAACAAATTAATTTGCGCCACTGACACCCCAAACATCGCAGGCAACATGAGCTTCATTACTTGCTTTACTCGGGCATTACTAAACCCAAGTCGAGGACGCACCAATAAACCCAACTGAGCCACAAAAGGCAATTGCAAAGCTAATTGTAAAATACCAGCCGCTAACACCCCCCAAGCCAATGCCATAACAGGCACCGTCATTTGCGGCGCTAGCCAAAGGGCTGCAGTAATTAAGCTAACATTAAGCAATACGGGGGTGAGTGCGGGTATGACGAAGCGCTGAGCATGGTTTAATAAACTACCTAAAAAACCAGTCATGGAGATGAGCAATAAGTAAGGAAAGGTAATACGCAACATATCTGCGGTTAAACCTAATTTATTTGCATCGGCGGCAAACCCTGGTGCAAATACCAAGGCCAACACCGGCGCCGCCACCAAAGCAATCACCGTGAGCACACTCAATACCATTAGCAGGCTACCGGCTACCTGACTGACCATGGCTCTAAGAAGTTGCTGATTGTCCTGCTGACTCATTTCTGCCAGCACTGGCACAAACGCCTGATTAAATGCACCTTCAGCAAATAATCGACGCAAAAAGTTGGGAATTTTAAAGGCTACAAAAAATGCATCAGCGTGGGAACCGGCCCCAAATAAGGTGGCAATGACCACATCGCGCACCAAACCCAAGATGCGAGATAACATTGTCATACTAGCAACGATAAGACTCGAACCCAGTAAGCCTTTTACACCCTTAGAGGGGTTCGGCGAAGGTTGATTGGATGACGAAGAAGAAGTCATAGATCCCTAACAATGGTTAACGAGAGGTCAAAAAATAGCTTATTTTGGCCTGCGTACGGATGATTTATCCCATGTTAACGCAAAAAAGTTAAAATGAACTGCTATTTATACCAAAAAGACCCAATCTAAGTTGACAAGCGACGGCCAAACGGGAATAATTTCGCACCTCATAAACGCCTTGCTGTAAATCTTGTGGTTAACACTTTATTTTAAGCTTTTTATTATATTTATATAGGAGCCAGATCGTGGCTAATTCCGCTGGATCAAAGAAACGCGCTCGCCAAGCTGAAAAACGTCGCAGTCATAACGCAAGTCTGCGCTCCATGGCACGCACATACTTAAAGAAAGTACTCGCTGCTATCGAAGCTGGTGACAAAGAAGCTGCCCAAGCCGCGTATACAACTGCCGTTTCCATCATGGATAAAAGTGTCTCTAAAGGTATTTTTACCATGAACAAAGCTGCTCGTCATAAGAGCCGTTTGAGTTCAAAAATCAAAGCGCTATAAATTATTATAGGGTGGATATAAAACCGGCTATGGCCGGTTTTTTTATGTCTGTGTAAATTAAAAAGATAGATTCCTAATGCTTCCATGAACTGCAAACCGATTTAATTTATATGGTCAGAAACGGGGTTAACTGATACTTAACGCCCGGTCTAGCACCACCCCACCAGCACTCACTGTTACAATACAAGAAGGCAAAATGGGCACCCAGTTTTGGCGCATGTTATCCAAGGGTTCCGATGCGATGGCAATACCACCATTGTCTAACTGCTTGGAGCGATAGAGTGATGGACTGCACTGATCCGAAGCATACCTCAGGGCAAATAAATCAGTGCCGTTGGCAGCCACCACGGTGATGCGCAGAGGCTCAGTAATGAACATTTTTTTACGCATGCTTTCCAGCAAACTAATCACCTTGCCACAAGCCATATCAACCGACTCTGAAAGGCCAAATTGAAGCAACAGCAAAAATAATAATTCTGAATCTGTTGAACCCTGACGGGCCTGATACAGGTCATCTGAAAGCAGCGCCTCTAGCGGTCTTTGCATTGTTTGAAAGCCACCAATTTGACCATTATGGGCGAAGCTCCAGTTTTGATACACAAATGGATGGCAATTGGCCCGCATAGTAGCGCCTGTGGTGGAGGCTCTAACATGGGCTATAAAAAGTGGCGCTTGCACCAAGCGGCAAAGACTTAAAAGGTTTTCATCAGACCAGGCGGGCAAACAGTCGCGGTACAGTCCTGGCTCAGGGCCTAAGCCATACCATGCAATGCCAAACCCATCACCGTTAGTCGACACTTTGGACTCATGGGCATCTTTACTTTGAAACAGTAAAGAATGTTTGGGTGCAGTGACAATATTTTCAAGGGGGATTTGGGGGCCAATATAAGCTGCCAAACGACACATAATTTACCTGCCTCACTAATCTATTGCTGGACAAAAAAGTCCAGAAAGAATAATTATAGCCTGTTAAAAGACCTTTGGCTTTTATCAACCATCAACCATAGATTTAATATCAATGCGCCTAGGTTTGATTTAACCACTAGAGAAGAACTAAAGAAGGACTAGAGAAAAACTAGAGAAGAACTAGGTTATCGCGATGAATGAGCTCAGGCTCTGCAACATAGCCTAGGGTGGACTCAATTGAAGTACTGGCCATACCCATTATTTTTGACGCTTCTAAGGCAGAGTAGTTAACTAACCCACGCGCGATAGTTTGGCCTTGGGGATCGAGGATAAGTACCATGTCGCCACGGCTAAATTCACCTTTGACCCAACTTACGCCCACAGACAGTAAACTTTTTCCTTGCTGAGTCAGCACCCTTGCAGCACCCCTGTCCAGGTGCAACTCACCCTTAGCTTTGAGGTGGCCAGCAAGCCACTGCTTGCGGGCCAAAAGTGGTTCCTGGTCAGGCACAAATAAAGTTCCAAGGGCTTCGCCTTGGCGCAGACGTTGCAAAACATCAACAGTTCTACCGTTGGCGACGATGGTATTAGCACCTGAACGAGCAGCAAGCTTAGCTGCTTGTATTTTCGTTAGCATTCCACCACTGCCTAAACTACCCGCAGACCCACTAGCCATAGGAATAAGAGCTGGGTCACCAGCGCGCACCTGGGTCAATAGTTTAGCATCAACATGGTGCCGTGGATCCTTATCACACAAGCCATCCTGATCGGTGAGAATCACCAACAAATCCGCTTCGACTAAATTGGCCACCAAGGCACCCAAAGTGTCGTTGTCGCCAAATCGAATTTCGTCTGTGACTACCGTATCATTTTCATTCACCACGGGGATCACGTTATGACTCACTAGGGCACGCAAAGTGCCACGTGCATTAAGGTATCGCTCGCGGTGAGTTAAGTCATCATGGGTCAGGAGGATCTGTGCGGTGCGCATGCCATGGCGCGCAAAACTTTCTTCATAACATTGCACCAGACCCATCTGCCCTACAGCTGCAGCCGCCTGAAGCTTATGAATCTCTTTTGGCCGTTGGGTCCAACCCAAGCGCACCATACCTTCAGCAATAGACCCTGAAGATACCAATACAATTTCTACACCCTGCTGGCGTAACTGCGCTAATTGATCAACCCAACCTGCAATGGCCTTTTTATCCAGGCCTTTACCGTCGTTAGTCAATAACGCACTACCAACTTTAACCACCCACCGTTGGCCGCTCACTGCAGCCAAATGGTTAGTCATAGGGGTACTCGACTTCAACGTCATAATCGTCGTCATCATAATCGTCATCATCCAGGTCATCATTACCTTGCGCTGCGAGGCGTTGCTGATGACGAGCCAGCTTAAACTGCTGCACCCGCTCACGAGCTTCCTGCTCTAAGCGCAGTTTCAATTCTTCTTCTTGAGCTGCGTATTCAGGGTCTGCAAGGGTGCGTTCATTACGCTCTTCAATATAGTCCATGATATCACCAGCAAGCTTTAGCGTGCCTTGCTTATTAATAGCGGCAATCTCGAAAACAGGGCCTTTCCAATCTAACGCATCAACCACAGACTGGCAGCGTTCTTTGCGCTCGTCCTCTGGCACTAGGTCGAGTTTATTCAATACCAACCAACGTTCACGGTCGGCTAGAGCAGGACTAAATTTTTCTAGCTCACGAATGATAATTTTAGCTGACTCTGCTGGAGTGACATCGTCCCACGGAGCCATGTCGACCAAATGCAGTAATAAGCTGGTGCGAGACAAGTGCTTAAGGAATTGAATACCAAGACCTGCACCCTCTGCAGCACCTTCGATGAGGCCTGGAATATCGGCCACCACAAAACTACGATGGCGTTGCAGACTCACCACCCCAAGGTTAGGTGTAAGGGTAGTGAACGGATAGTTAGCAACCTTGGGTTTGGCTGCAGAAACCGCACGAATAAAAGTAGATTTACCAGCATTGGGTAAGCCCAGCAAACCCACGTCGGCTAGCACCTTGAGTTCAAAGCGGAGGTTACGCTTTTCGCCGGGAGAACCGTTACTTGTTTGGCGTGGAGCGCGGTTGACACTAGACTTAAAACGAGTATTGCCTAATCCATGAAAGCCCCCTTGAGCAACTTTCACAACATCACCTGCTTCGGCTAAGTCGGCCAACACTTCGTCTGTATCACGATCGACAATAGTGGTGCCAACAGGTACCGTTAGGGTCATATCTTCGCCAGAACCGCCTGTGCAGTCGGCGCCCTTGCCTGATTGACCAGATTGCGCCTGGTAGCGTGGCTGAAAGCGATAATCAACCAAGGTATTGAGGGTTTCATCAGCTTCTACGAAGATACTACCGCCATCACCACCATCACCACCATCAGGGCCACCACGAGGAATGTACTTCTCACGGCGAAAGCTCAAGCAACCGTTGCCACCTTTACCTGCTTCCACAATGACGTTACTTTCGTCAACAAATTTCATACATTCTCCGTGCAGCGTGAGCTGCGAGATGAAGGCTCCGCGCCTTGATCAGTAATATTTAATTGGCCACATGTTTCACCTTCAACCTTGTGGCATAACGCTCTTCTTAAACACAAAAAAGCCCCGCTAGGCGGGGCTCTTTTTAAAGACGCCTAAGGCCTCTTCAGGTACTTAACCTTAAGCCGGTACGATAGTAACGAACTTACGGTTTTTAGGACCTTTAACAATAAACTTAACGGTGCCAGTGACTGTAGCAAACAAGGTATGGTCTTTACCACAGCCTACGTTTGTACCTGCATGGAAGTGTGTTCCACGCTGACGCACTAGAATGTTACCCGCTGCAACAGCCTGGCCGCCAAAGCGCTTCACGCCTAAGCGTTTAGACTCTGAATCGCGACCGTTACGAGTACTACCACCTGCTTTCTTATGAGCCATGGATTATCTCCTTACGATTAGGCACTAATGCCAGTAATCTTAACTTCGGTAAACCACT
>CAWUTT010000066.1:0-5294 GCA_963925635.1 uncultured Pseudomonadales bacterium
TCTGCCGGTACGTCGTCATCAAATACCAAATAAGCCAATTGCATAGAAAGGCCATCTACTTGGCGTTGAAGCATATTGGCGCTGCCAATAAAAGTGCGACTTAAATCTAAGAAACGATCCATGCCCGCTTCTAAAGCCGAAATTTCTTCAGTAAATTCAGCCCCATAAGCACGGTACATTTTTTCCATCCGCATACTATTGAAGGCACGTGTGCCAAAGTCTCGTAAACCTAAAGGTTGACCAAACTGCATTAACGACTCGTAAATAGAAATGAGTTGCCACACCGGCATGTGCAATTCCCAACCCAGTTCCCCAGCGTAAGACACGCGCATGGCAAACACAGGCGCTGAATCTAGTTGAATGGTTTGGCAACTCAACCAAGGGAAGGCGTCAGTCGATAGGTCATCTTCACAAATGTATTGAAGAATTTCACGGGCTTTAGGGCCAGTGAGTAATACCCCACCCCAGTCTTCGGTAAAATCTTCAATGGTGACCTCATAATCACCAATATTTTGCTGCAGCCAATGCAGGTCTTTAATTTGTGAGCCAATGGCCCCCATCAATACAAAGTGCTCGTGGCTAATACGACTGACGGTTTGTTCAGCCATGATGCCACCGTTTTTTGCATGCAATAGGGTGAGGCTAATACGGCCATCCTGCGCTGGTAGTTTGTTACATGATAACTGGTCTAAGAAGGCGTAAGCATCGGCTCCGGTGACACGGAATTTAGCCGTGCCACTAATGTCGGTAATACCACAGGTGTTTTGTACCGCTGCACATTCTTCTGCGACCACCGCATGGGCTTCGTTATGGGCCCAAGTCTCACTTTCGCTGCGCACAGTGGCTGTTTTAAACCAAGCGGGCTTTTCAAAACCTGCAGTGACAAAATGGACTGCATCTTTTTGGGCCATGACCGTATGTAATGGACTCGTGCGAATGGGCCGCCCATGGGGACGGTTTTCTGTTGGTGAGGCGCTGGCATACATGCGTTCGTAAGACTCAATTGCGCGGGTGATGCAATAATTTTTATTAGCCCAATCACCAAAGCGTCGGCTGTCTAGCGAGGCCATATTGAGTTCGGTTTGGCCATGCACCATCCATTGGGCCATGTATTTACCAATGCCGCCTTGGGCAATGCCAATCGAAGCGCCGGTCATGTTCCAGAAATTAGTGAGTCCAGCCACTGGACCTACCAAGAAGTTGTCGTCTGGGGTGTGGGTAATGGGGCCGTTAATAATGGTTTTAACGCCCACCTCTGCGAATAGGGGCACCAGTTCCATGCAACGTTCTAGCCAAGGCATTAAACGCACGAGGTCGCCAGCAAATAATTCGCGGTCAAAATTCCAGTCCATGCCGTTAATGGCCCAAGGTTTGGAACCACGGGTTTCGTATGGTCCCACCAATAAACCATTTCCCTCTTGGCGAATGTAAGCCGCGGCAGTGGAGTCTCGGGTGACCGGAAGTTCTTTAACTAAAGCCACCAGATCTGGATGATCTTCAGTCACTAGGTACTGGTGTTCTAGGTTGATAATAGGCACGTTTACACCCACCATGCGACCCACTTCTGGAGCAAAACAACCGCCTGCGTTGACCACATGCTCGGCCATAATATTACCTTGCTCAGTAATGACTTCGTAACCCCCTTGGGGCAGGATATTAATATCGGTTACACGGTTAAAGCGGCTAATAGTCGCGCCATTTTCGCGTGCTAATTGAGACAGGGGCATGACCACAGCGGTGGGGTCCACGTGGCCATCATTAGGGGTGTACAAGATACAGCGTGCCCCATCAAAATTCATCACCGGATTAATAACCCTAGCTTCTTCTTTAGACACCCAACGCATTTCACAGCCAATGTTGTGAGCCCGGCTCATGACATTACGGAACCATTGTTCTTCTAGTTCTGTATAGCCCACCCGCAGGCTGCCACACTTGTGAAATGACGAGGGCAGTCCAGTTTTGGCAGGTAGAATTTTGTCATACAACTCGATGGTGTAATCGTGAATTTTAGACAGGGTGTGGTTGCCGTTAAAATTAGGGCAAAGGCCCGCGGCGTGCCATGTGGAACCACTGGTGAGTTCACCCTTTTCTATCATCACTAGATCGGTCCAACCTTCCTCTGTGAGATGGTAAAGTAGGTTAACGCCAAGGGATCCGCCACCAATAATAACAACGCGGGCATGGGATTGTATGCTCATAATAGGGTTCTCTTAACGGCCAATTTGTTGACGTGTCAGGCGGATATCAAACTCTGCGCGTATCGCTAAGTCAGCCTCATCACTAATATGGGTAGGAAAATAGCTGGCTAATAATTCCTTTTTCTTGGCTATAGCTTTCTCTAACAATACCGGTTTACCTTGTTCAGCCCAAACGTTAGGGCTGCTTCGGTCACCCAAGGTAGGGTAAATATATTCACTTTGCATTACCGATAAGGTTTGCTCTGAACCTAAATAATGGCCTTTGCCGCCCATACACACTTCATTGATTACATCAAAACTTAAACTATTTTCATCCACTTTAATGCCTTTGGTCATGCGCATGCAAGCGCCTAAAACGTCATTGTCCATGAGCAAGCTTTCTGGACAAGCCCCCATTAAGCTACCATACATTCCAGCCGCTTCGTAGACCACGTTGGCACCTGCCATTGCTGCAGCTACGGCGGTATAAGCCCTCTCAGCACCAGCTTGAAAGTCGGGAAACTTTGCATCGGTCATCCCGCAAGCTGTGCCTGTGGGTAAATCGAAATAGTGACCCATTTGGGCACAGGCTGCAGATAATATGCCTTGTTCAGGAGAACCTCCACTCATGGCCCCCGTGCGTAGGTCTGATACAAAAGGCCAGGTACCAATGATCGCAGGCGCACCGGGTTTAATGGCATTAACATAAACTAAGCCACCTAAGCATTCAGCCCAGGCTTGCGAAACGGCGCCCGCTAGCAACGCGGGGGCTGTGGCTCCCGCTTGTCCGGCAGAAAGCAGTAAAATAGGCATACCACCCTCGACACCTACCCGCAGGCATTCCAAAGACTCCTCTGCAAAGGTCATAGGTGGCACCACAAAACAGTTAGACATACTCACAAACGGCCGTGCTCGCCAAGCGGCTTCACTGCCAGAAAAGTGATGCAGCATTTTTAGCCCAGCGGTCACATGATCAGCTTCGGTAAAACTGGTACCTATATGTTTGCTATTACCCATAATTGAACAGTATAGGGTGTTTAAATCCATGGTTTTTGGATCGTCTATATCCCTTAATACACACATGCGTTGGAACATGTGGATATGTTCGCAGGTGTCGGCAATACGGGCCATGTCGTACAAATCTTCAGTAGCGGAATTACGATAGGTATTGTTTTCTGGGTCAGACACATGCACGGCAGCACCAGCTGTAGAAAAGTGCACCCGCTGACCATTAAGCTCTAAGTCATGTTTCGCATCAACGCCATGCAGTGTTAAGTTGCGCTGGCAAATGGTTAAAGTGTGTTCTACTAAGCTGCGTGGAATACGTAAACGACCATCATCTCCCATAATAGCCCCCGCGGCCACCATGGTTTCTGTGCAGTGAGGGGTAGATCTTCCAAATCCAACCTCTGCTAAAATACGATACACATTGTCGGCAATGGCCGACATGGCGGTTGCAGAAAGTGGCATAAAAGTGCCGCCAATTTCCCCTGGATGAACGGGTTTAGCTTCTTCAGTTAAAGGCGCTAAACGTTCTGCTAAGCGGGCCTGACGGCCACCGGATCGACGTGACATAGCTATTTCCCACAGTAATTATTATTGTTTTAAAACTGCCTGATTTTTAGCTTAAATCTAAGTTTATTCAATTGATTATTTTTATGCTTTGGGATTAGAATAACTAATCTTAAATTCAGTGCATCAATGAGTTTAATCAATGGCCAGAAAACTTCCACCACTCAACAGTTTACGTGCTTTCGAAGCAGCGGCGCGGCACCTAAGCTTTACCCGTGCAGCAGACGAGCTATTTGTCACCCAAGCAGCTATTAGCCACCAAGTAAAAGGTCTGGAAGATTACTTAGGTCATCGTTTGTTTAAACGCTTGCCCCGCAACTTAACCCTCACGGCCCAAGGTGCTGCTTTGATGCCGGTGCTAGCCAATGCGTTTGACGACATGACTAATGCCATTGTTAGTCTTAAACAAGAGAAGGCGGGCTCTTTGCTTAACGTGCGCTTAGCACCGTCTTTTGCAGCTAAGTGGCTATCCCCTCGTTTGAAAGATTTTTGGGGGTTACACCCAGAAATCGACTTGTGCATGTTCCATGCGCACAACCCAGTAGACTTTGAACGTGAAGACATCGACCTGGCCGTCACCTATGGTAAAGGTGACTGGAAGGGCGTAGAAAGCACTCCCATCATCACCTTAGATTTTTTCCCCGTAGCAAGCCCCGCATGGCTGGCCAATAACGAACCCTTAGTTAAACCAGAGCAGCTACTTAATGTTATGTTACTGCATGATGCAAGCCCCTATGCTTGGAGCGAATGGTTAAAGCAAGCGGGTGTGAAAGGCGTTAATAACAAACGTGCCACCACTATGGACGACACCAATGTGCTAATTCAGGCGGCAATAGATGGCCAAGGAGTCGCCTTAGGCTCCACTCTATTTGTGGAAGATCATCTGGCGTCTGGGCGTTTAGTTATTGTATTTGATCAGGTTTTAATCACTGACTATGCCTACTATGTGGTGTGCCCCAAAGCCAATTTACAGCGCCCTGATGTGAGTGCCTTTAAGGATTGGTTATTGGCTCAAGTTTAACTTTTATCATGCCAACGTATGCGTGTGAGGTGCTTCAAACCTTTGAGCTAAGAGGTTAATTCAGCGTATGCGCAGGCTCTACACCCTAGGTATTAAAAACTGTTATTTTCGTTAGGCTCAATAAAAAAGGCAGGGTTAGTTCATTGAAACAATCTATAGTGCACATTGCCTTAGTCGTGGAGGATTATGATGAGGCCATTAATTTTTATGTCAATAAACTAAAATTTGAGCTTATTGAAGACACCTATCAGGCAAAATAAATCATTTAATGGCTTCTAGAACGCTTTAATTAGACTTTGAATCGCCAAGGCGAGGTGCCTTACTTTTCATCCAAAGCCTTTGTGGACTAGTTATGGGGCATCCTGCAAACGCTGCTCGGGTACCACCATAGCATCACTGGCAGCCCATACGGACTGGTCAAAATTAACCACTGACCCAGTCATTAAGCCAGACTCATCACTGGCTAAGAAGGCCAGGGCACGGGCCACTTCTTGGGGGTCAACTAAACGCCCAAAAGGCATGCC
>CAWUTT010000067.1:0-19702 GCA_963925635.1 uncultured Pseudomonadales bacterium
TGTCACATATTGTAGACACCGGCTCGACGGCATTTACTGCCATGGAACCTAATACATTCGGTACCATTTTTATACTCATGGGCTTCCTTATTAACGCTGCTGCACCCCCTTTATCAGCATGGTTATCTGATGCCTATCCGGCAGCTTCTTTTAGTGGCGCAGTATTCCTTTCGGCGTTTACCACTAAAGCCGCTGTATATGTTTTGCTACGTGGTTTTCCTGGCACTGAAGTGCTGATTTTTATCGGCGTATTCATGATATTTTATGGCATTATTTATGCCCTGCTAGAAAATGACATGCGCAGAATTCTCGCTTATAGCATCGTAAACCAAGTGGGCTTTATGGTGACTGGCGTGGGCATTGGTACGGAAATGGCGTTGAACGGTGTTGCTGCACACGCATTCACACACATCATTTATAAGGGCTTGTTGCTCATGTCGGCTGGATCCGTTCTTTACATGACGGGCAGGCGCAAGTGCACTGATTTAGGAGGCCTATTTCAGAGTATGCCACTGACGGCCTTTTGCAGTATTATTGGTGCACTGTCGATTTCCTCATTCCCATTGACCTCAGGATTTATCAGTAAGTCTATGATCAGTCAAGCGGCTGCAGATGAAAGTCTTACTTTCATCTGGTTTATGCTAATGGCTGCATCAGCTGGGGTCTTCCTTCATGCTGGAATCAAATTCCCCTGGTTTGTATTTTTCCAAAAAGATTCAGGCTTGCGTCCTTCAGATCCTCCTTGGAGTATGAGATTAGCAATGATCCTGTTTGCAAGTATTTGTATCGGTCTGGGGATTTGGCCAGAATATTTATATGCAATGTTACCTTATGAGGTCACTTACGTGCCTTATACTGTGACTCACGTTGTGCAGATGTTGCAGCTGTTGTTATTCTCAGGTTTTGCTTTTTTTATTATGCTTCCTTTGATGAAACGAACACTCACTATTACGCTGGATTTCGATTGGACTTATCGACGTTTTTTCCGTTTAGTATTAGGCCGTTTGTTTGCCACTATTTGGAAAGTCGATGGAGTGATTCGTCGCGGCTTTCTGGCCAAATTAGATTCAGGTTTAAATTATCTAGCGCAAAGGCATGAAGGCCCAAGTAGCCTCCTTTCCCGTGATCACCCTGCAGGTAGCATGGTTATTTGGGTGACAGTGCTGCTGGCTATCTATTTGCTGATGAGTTTTATTCGCTAATCAAATAGAGCGTGATTAATACACTCGTTTAGCTTAGGTCTGAGCTCAGGCCTAAGCTTTTAATTTCAGCCGCATGGGTTTGCGGCATTTTGCCTTATAAAATCTAACCCAATAAGTTCAAGTTAGACTAGGTTTTTTACGCTAAGCAAACCCTGCTCAGATTGGTCTCAGTCGACCCTGCTACAACCTAGATATGAATAACGCTATTCAATGGAGTGAGCGTAAACAGTGTTGCGTGCCACCCCAAGCTGTCGTGCAGCGAGGGCAATATTGCCACTGCACTCGCGGATCATTCTCCTAATTTCGAGGCACTGAACTTCCTTAGCCATTTGGCCGGTGCAACGAGGACAAGAGATGATGTCAAATTCGTGGTGTCCCAAAATTCGGGTGACGCCTTCAGCGCGGATAATACCCTCATGATGCTGAGTGGCAAGGGTACGTGCACTCCAATCTAAATCAGATAAATTATCAATAGTAGAACTTTTTCTCAGTGCGTCAATGGCGCAGTTTGATAAGGAATGCTGGGGTGATATTGAGGCTAGCATGGCATTGCATACATGCTGGAAATCAGAGCGATGATTCAGTTTGGGCAAGAACAGTGAGAAGCCTGAAAGGCGTTTGATGAGCTGCTCAAGGGGCCCTTTTGCAGCCTGTTTAACCTCGTCTGTGTGGCCACTGCTGAGTACTATCCATTCGCCATCACCTAGTAACGGGTTGCGCCTTTGCATGACACGGTTCAATAAGGTGTTGAGCATGGGTACAATATCAGCAGGTAGCAGATCAACTCTGTCTAGGTAAAGAGTGCCGCCTTTATTGAGGTCAATTTTATCTGACGCTAAAGCGCCCTGCTCTGGATTGGATTTCATCTGTGCAATCAGTTGGCTCTCAACTGAATTTACATCAACTGTTGAACAGTCGACCATAATAAAATTCTGGCTGGCATGTAACTGCTCATGTATTTCCTCTGCAATGGTGTTTTTGCCTGTGCCTTTCTCTCCCAAGATCATCACAGGGAGTCCCTGTTGGGCTGATTTTTTGCCTAATCTAAGGTTATGTCTAAGAGCTTCATCTGTGAAAACTCGGCCTGTGCTTGAGTTTTCGGTCGCTTGGCGCAGGTGATAAATGGGATCAGCCGGCAAAAAGAACTGCGTTTTGGTGAGTGATGCTTTGGCGCTATGGGTAAGTCTGAGGCGGGCAAAATACGCCGAATGCAACCAGTCCTTAATCTGCACCACTTCACCCTTACAAATGCGCCCGATAAGGGCACGAAATTGGCCCATAAAAACATCTTCAAATTTGGGGGTGCTGGTGAGCTTTAAACCTGTTAAAAGTTCGCTGGTACGGCGGTTAGCGCCAGTAATCTCACCCTCTTGGTTGAAGGCGATCATGGCCACGTTTTGGGTTTGAAGGTACTCCTGGCGAGGATGAAACTGGATAATATGGTGACCACGGTGGTCGTCTACAAAGAGACGGTTTTCTACATTCTGGGCTGCCAAATTGACCAAGGCCAGCGTGTGGTATTGGCGTACTGTGACCTCAGAAGAGGCATCAATCAAGCCAATTAATTCACCACCGCTATCAAAAATGGGTGCAGATAGGCACGACACTCTACCTTCTTTAGAGAAAAAGTGTTCTGGCCCCGTCACATTGCACGGTACCCCACTGTGAAGCGCTAGGCCTAGGGCATTGGTGCCTCGAATTTCCTCACTCCAGATAGATCCAGGAATGATACTTTTGCCACAATTTGATTGACTAAATTCGTTATCCACGATGCGGTCCAGCACGACGCCATCACTATCAGCAAAAGCTAATAAAAAGTTAGGCCCCGCTATTTGCGCACTGAGTAGTTCTAATTCAGGTCGAGCTAGGCGCATCACAAGGTCTAATTTATCGCGGCGCTGTTGCAGGTCTGTGTGAGATACTACACATTCTTCTGGTTTGCTGATGGGGTCTAACCCAAGCCGTATGCAGCGTTTCCAACTATCGGCAATAGCTGATGGCATAGCACCATAAGCGAATTTTCCGTTCAGCTCTAGACCATTACGTGCCTTTTCAAATGCAGTTTCCACATCAATCTCCCAAGTTGACCGATAATATGCCAATTAACGCGCCATAAATAAAGCCAAATCACCAAAATGCTCAAATTTTGAACACCTAAAAAGGATGGGTTGGCAAAAATTGAACACCGATGACTGACCGATTGTAAAATTTTGTCGGTATATTTGACCCATACATCAAATACAGCGAAACATTTTCGGAGAGTTAAATGAAGGCACAAGTTTTACATAAATACGATGACGACCTAAGTGCATCATCCTGGGTTGAGTACATCGATGTGCCAGATCCTACTATTACTAAGGGTTCTGACGTGATCGTGCGCATTGGTGGTGCTGGCGTTTGCCGCACAGACCTACACGTGATTGAGGGCGTTTGGCGGCCACATATGGACCCAACTGGAGATCAGCTTTTGCCTCTTATCTTGGGCCATGAAAATGCTGGTTGGGTTGAAGATGTGGGCCCAGAAGTTGAAGGCCTGAAAAAAGGTGACCCAGTCATTATCCATCCAAAAATTTCTAATGGTACCTGCATCGCCTGCCGACGTGGCGAGGATATGCATGGAGAAGGCACTTTCCCTGGTCTGGATTCAGACGGCGGTTATGCCGAAGCGCTAGTGACATCAGAGCGTAATATCATCAAATTACCTGATTCTTTGCTACCCAAAGAAGTCGCACCTTATTCAGATGCTGGCCTCACAGCCTACAGAGCGGCGAAAAAGGCGACGCGTCACTTACTACCAGGCGAATACTGCGTAGTAATCGGTGCGGGTGGTTTGGGACATATTGCGATTCAAGTTTTGCGGGCCATGTGTGCTGCAGAAATCATTGTGGTTGATACGTCTGCTAAATCTTTGGAGCTTGCTGGCAAGTGTGGCGCCAACTACCTAGTGCAAGCTGATGGTGGCGAAGTTGAAGCAGTTTTATCACTAACCAAAGGCAAGGGTGCTCAAGCAGTACTGGACTTTGTTGGTGAAAAAGGTACGACCCGCAAGGGTTTAGAAATGACCCGAGCTGCTGGTAGTTACTATGTAGTAGGGTATGGTGAAGATATTCAGATCCCAACAGTTGACCTAGTCATCACGGAAAAGAATATTATAGGTAATCTAGTTGGAACTTGGGCCGAACTGACTGAATTAATGGAGTTGGCCCACCGCGGCTTAGTTGATCTTACAACCAAGGAATACTCGCTTAGGGATGCGAATATTGCGTTGCGCGATCTACATGAAGGTAAGATCACCGGCCGAGCCGTGCTGATCCCCTGATTATAAGAAAAATTTTAAATAAACTGGAGTAAAACGATGATAAAAATAAATAAGTTTATAGGGCCAGCGTCGCTACTTGCGCTTGCTGTTGCGGCGGCATCGCCGGCAATAGCAAAGGACTACACGCAATTTGGTATTCAAAAAGACTTACCAGGCACCTGTAGCTATGAAGCCATTGACGCGAAAGATTATTCTGGACGCTCGTTAAATGTCATTACCCACGCAATTCCAGTCATTGGTGAACCAACAGCACTTCACGCTGAACAGTTTGCAGAACTGACGGGTGCCGAGGTGAACGTTGTACATGTGCCCTTTGGTGATTTGTTTCAACGTATTATGATTCCTTTTCAAAGTGAGCAAAACGCATATGACGTATTGTTCTACGCATCACTTTGGATTGGCGACTTTAACCGTTTCTTAGAGCCTGTGCCACAGAAGTACATTGATTCAACGGGTATGGCAGATGTGACTGACAGTTTCACTGGCGTTGCTACGTGGAATGGCCAGATGATTCAGTACCCAATGGACGGCGACCGTCATTACCTTAAGTATCGTACTGATATTTTTGACAATGCCGAAGTACAAGCTAAGTTCCTAGCTGATACGGGTAGTGCTCTGACTGTGCCTGAGACTTGGGAAGACTACAACAAAGTTGCGGCTTACTTTAATGACCGCGATTGGGACGGCGATGGCGAGCTAAACTATGGTTCAGCAGAAGTTGCCAAGCGTGATGACTTGATGTTCTCAGCGTTCATCAGTCGTGCTGCTCCCTATGCAAAGCACCCAGATGTTAAAGGTGGTTTCTTCTTCGACCTAGAAACCATGGAGCCATTGATTAACTCCCCAGGCTTTGTACGTGGCTTGAAGTTGTTTGTTGATGCACAGAAAAGCTTTCCACCAGGAGGCAATAACTTTGGACTGGGTGATGAGATCTTCTCATTCGGTGGTGGCCAGACGTTGATGAGTTATAGCTGGGATGATGCCTACGTTCAGGCTAACCAAGCAGACAGCCGTATCCGTAATATGGTGGCTGCAGCTCCGCTACCTGGTGCGGGTGAAGTTTGGAACCGTGATACAGGAAAGTGGGACACCTTTGCTACGCCAAACCGTGCACCTTATATGACGTGGGGCTGGTCTTCAGCTGTTTCGTCAATGTCTGAAGAGCAGGACATGGCTTTTGACTTCTTGTGCTTCTTCTCCAACGAAGCTAACGCCAAGCATGACCTACAGATTGGTCGCTTTGGAGTTAACCCTTACCGTGATGAGCATTTAGATGTAGACTTCTGGAAGGGACAAGGCTGGGAAAACAAGACAGCTGAATCTTATGTTTCTACATTATCAGACATGGAACAAAGTCAAAACCGTGTGTTTGACCTGCGTGTTCCTGGTGTAAGCCAGTTCATGTCATCCATGGCTAATGGTGTTGCTGAGGCAATGGCAGGTCAGAAATCTGCTCAAGAAGCGCTGGATGGTGTCGCCAAAGAATGGGCTGAAATCACCGATCGTATTGGTAAAGATCGGTTGCGTGAAGCCTATGCCAACGTTGTTAAGCTTGAAGACAACGAAGGTTGATGCTGTATGGTGGGCGCCTGCCGGCGCCCACCAACAATCTCGGAAAAATTATAATGTTATCTTCAAAACACTTCTTTTTGCTGCCCGCGCTATTGACGCTGGTAGCTATCATTCTTTTCCCCCTTTTATTCACCGTTCGAGTTAGTTTTTCGAGCTGGGATGTATTCCAGTCGGGGCTCGACTTTATTGGTGGCAGCAACTACGTCCGCGTGTTTGAGGACGATCGATTTTGGCAAAGTTTGCAGCGCTTATCGCTGCTTTCAATTATTTCTGTGTCACTGCAATATACCCTAGGTTTTGCCCTTGCCCTAGCTGTATGGAAGCAGGTTCGGGGTGGCCGCTTGTTGCGGGTGTTATTCCTCATTCCCATGATGACCACTCCAGTGGTCATGTCGGTCATTTGGCGCACTGTGTTTCATGAAAGCCTAGGTCCTGTTAATGATATTTTAAGTGCCTTTGGCATTGGCCCCGTACCTTGGCTCTCCAGCGCCACAGGGGCCTTTATTAGTGTGTTAATTGTAGAGGTTTGGCAGTGGACACCCTTTATGTTCCTGCTCTTATTAGCAGGCCTAGTGTCGCTGCCTAAAGAGCCGTATCTGGCTGCAGCCATCGATGGCGCTGGCACTTGGCGTACCTTTTGGCAGGTCACATTTCCCCTTATGGCCCCCATTACCATTGGCGCCTTAATTATCCGACTTATAGAAGCATCCAAGATTATGGACACGGTTTATGTGCTCACCTCAGGTGGGCCTGGAACTGCAACTGAGACCTCCTCGTATTATATCTACATCCGTGGATTGCGAGACTTTCAGATCGGTTATTCCGCAGCCTTGTCGTTGGTGTATCTGGTGATCATGATTATCAGCCTCACTATCATTGCTAAACTTTTATTACGTATGCTGGTCGGGAGGGACGAATAACATGAATAAGTTCTACCACACCCTCAAAACTATGTTTTTGTTAGGTTGGTCCATCTTTGTCGTCTTTCCGTTCCTCTGGGCGCTGTCGACTTCGTTCAAAGATGCCAACGCCATTACCAGTGGTGCCACCTACATCCCATGGGTAGATTTTGAACCTTCAACCCAAGGTTGGACATCACTGTTCACCACAGGCTCCCAAGGTATTAATATTGTTGGGCCCTTTATCGACTCTGCAGCGGTCACGCTCATCGCCAGCCTAGTAAGTTTGATTCTTGGTACTTTGGCAGCTTATGGTCTGTCTCGGTTTGAGTATCGCTTGGGGTTTGTAAAAAATGCTGACATCACCTTCTTTTTTATATCTCAGCGCATTATGCCCCCCATTGTGCTTGCCATACCCTTCTTCTTGATGCTCAAAGAGCTGGGCGCCTTAGATACAATTTTTGGTTTGGTGTTGGTGTATGTTGCCTTGCTGCTGCCTATTGCGGTGTGGGTGATGACTGATTTCTTCTCCGGCATTCCTAAAGAACTTGACGAAATGGCGATGACAGACGGGTGCAGCCCCATTGGCGCTTTCTTCCGAGTTGTGCTGCCTAATTCAGTTCCAGGTCTAGTGGTGGCTGGTATGTTCTGTCTGATTTTTGGATGGAATGACTTCTTCTTTGCCTTCACCCTCACCTTTACTGAGACGCAATTATTGCCAGTCTCAATTGTTTCTCTTAACTCCTCAGTCACGCCGTGGTGGTCGCTGTCAGCCTTCGCGTTAATTTCTGTGGCGCCACTGGCGTTTGTTGCCATTATTGTCGAGCGTTATATGTCGCGCGGCACCATGTCGGGGGCCATTAGGTAATTATCATGCTTCAGATCGATCACCTTACAACTGCCGATGCCAAAGTCACATTGGATGATGTCTCATTCCTGTTTGAGGCTGGCAAAATTTATACCATCTTAGGCCGTACGGGTGCGGGCAAGACTGAACTTTTACGAGCCTTGATGGGGCTCAATCCTTTGACCGTTGGTAACATTAAATTAGACGAAGAAGACATTACTGAGCGGCCCATCAGAGCCCGCAATATGTCCCTTGTGTACCAGCAGTTTATTAATTACCCTCACTTAAGTGTGCTGGATAATGTGGCCTTTCCCCTGCGCCGCCAAGGCAAGAAAAAAGCTGAGGCACAAGTGCTTGCTAGCGAGATGCTTGAAACGGTTGGCCTAGGCGAATTTTTGCAACGTCGGCCAGCACAGCTCTCTGGTGGCCAGCAACAACGTGTGGCTCTGGCCCGCGCCATGGTTAAACAGTCACGCATCTTGATGCTAGACGAACCCTTGGCAAACCTAGACTATAAGCTGCGTGAGCAGCTGCGTGAGGAGTTTCCAAGATTGGTGGCTGACAATGTTGAGAGTGTCATCTTGTACACAACCACCGAACCTCGTGAGGCTATGGAGTTGGGTAACACGATGATCGTCATGCATGACGGTCGTATTATCGCCAGTGGCGCACCGGCAGACTTATTTGCCCATCCACCGACCAAAGCTACGGCACGCGTCATCAGTGATCCACCCATCTCCTTCATCCCCGGCTTTGTGCGTGACCATAAGCTTTACTTTAGTGAAGGCCATTTGGCGCCCAGTGAAGGCTTGCTACTGCCCGCAGATGGCCCAGTGACCATTGCCTTGAGGCCTGATGCAATTGAACCAGACGGCGCCTTTAAGGCCCACATAGGCTTGTCTGAATTTAGTGGATCACAAACCATTATTCATCTCGATTTCGAGTTTGGCCGCACCATCATGATGGTTGACGGTATTGAAACCTTTGCAGCGGGTGATGACATCAGCGTTTCGATCAAGCCCGAACACATCATGCTGTTTGCACCAGATGGCGGCAACATAACACTCAGGAACAACCAAGATGGCTAAAATTGTATTGGAAAACCTTGGACACAGCTACTTAGCTGACCCCAAAGGTGAGCATGACTATGCTTTAAAGCCAGTTAATCTCACATGGCAAGATGGTAAAACCTATGCTTTGTTGGGCCCTTCGGGCTGTGGTAAGACCACCATGCTCAATATTATCTCAGGGCTGGTCGCTCCCTCACACGGGCGCCTATTGTTTGATGGGCAGGATGTGACTAACATCCCAACATCCGAGCGTAACATTGCTCAGGTGTTTCAGTTTCCAGTCATCTACTCGACTAAGACGGTAAGGCAGAATCTAGCCTTCCCATTAGAATGCCGGGGTGTTTCACCGGCTCGAATTAGACAACGGGTGGCAGAAGTGGCCACCTTGCTAGATTTGGATTATGCGCTTGATATGCCAGCCCGCAAGCTGAGTGCGGATCAAAAACAATTAATCTCTTTGGGCCGGGGCCTAGTGCGAGAAGATGTGAGCGCTATTCTCTTGGATGAGCCATTAACGGTGATTGATCCGCAAATGAAATTCATGCTGCGGCGTAAATTAAGGGAAATCAACCGTCAAACGGGTGTTACTATGATTTTGGTGACCCACGATCAAAGTGAAGCCATGAGTTTTGCTGATGAAATTGTGGTCATGAAAGATGGTTTGTTGCAGCAGTCAGGCACCCCTGAAGAGCTATTTTCACGACCACAGAATGATTTTGTGGGCTATTTCATAGGTTCACCACCGATGAACATGATTAATCTTGAGGTCCGCGAAGGTTTGCTGTCTACAGGCGCTTTGAGCTTAACGCAGCAGCCACCCACTGACAGCACTGCAGCCATTTACCAGATGGGCATTCGGCCTGAACATATTTCGCTGGTAGGTGATCATGCTCAAAATATTGGCCTTGGCACTATTAAAAAGATTGAACACCTGGGCGTAGATGGCATCGTCACACTGCAATTAGCGACTGGCATTACTATCAAAGCAAAAACCCGTAAGCATACCCAAATGCAAGTGGGCACTCAGATGGGTATCAATGTGCAGCAAGACGATGCCCTTTTGTACCTTGATGGTAAGTTGGCACCCTAATATCAGGTGTTAGTAACCCCTAAGATGAAGGCTCAAGGGTTCACTGGGTCTTGATGTTATTTCGAATCCGTTATCCAAACTAGGCCATCGAGCTTGATGGCCTAGCTTTATCATCTCTTCTATGTCTGTCCACTGCCCTACTAATGTCACTATGGCTGCGACGATGGCTGCCCATCTAGTTAAAAAAGTTATCAACCAGAGTTGATTCCTGATGTATAATAATGCCTCGATAAACTAATTCAAGACACTAAATGCAAAAAGCGTACGTCCTAGCGAAAACTAGTATTGTGTGTATGTATTTGATTGTGTCAGAATAAAATGGAAATCAAAACAGTGACTGTAAATGACGATAGACAAGCATCACTATCCAATGACGAGCAGCAAAGCCTTTCTCCTTTAAGGATTGCTGGCTGGGTTGGTGTAGTCGTTGCTACTCCATTTTTTGTGTGGGTGCCACTCGGGTTTACGGGCCTCATACCATCGATGATTGATGTCTTTGGTATTGTCGGAGTGCGCATCCCTGCAGCAGTTACGATTGCTGGACTATTGCTAGCTGCAGTTGGATTTCACCGGATTGAATGAGGGCTGAACTGGGCCTTTAGTTGGACTAAAGTTAACTCAATAAGTAAGGAAATTAGTATGTTCAAACTATCAGATTTTTTCATCATGCTGGCGGTTGCGGTGTCTTTTGCGGTATCTGGACTGCTCTGGTTCGAAGGTAAGCAGTTAGAAGGATTGTTCACTGCAATATGGGTACCATCCATCCTAGCGTTTGGCATTTACTTCAAACTATCTAGCCTATTGGCAAGGAGAGACCAGCCATGATCTCAGATAATTTGCTTCCCATTGCCATGTTTGTCTTTGTGATCATGCTCATAGGCCTTGTGCTAACTTTTGTTGAGTTTCGTTATGGTGAGCCCAGGCGCCAACAGGACCGAGCTGATAAGAAGGCAGCCTCAGTTAGTAAAGACAAGACTTCTGAATAACTCCATAGCTTAACTTTGGGGTATATTTCTGGCGTAATAAGACCCACCACATGGTACTTATTACGCTAGGAATGCAGTTAATAGGCGCAACACTCTCGAAAGTGAAGGGCCATGCCTCAGGCTCCATACCCTAGTCTTCGAGTGCACCTGATGCGTTATACCGACATCATCAAATCTTTAAAAGCATCGCCACAGTAATCCCCAGCATTGCTCATATAAACCCTCCGGTTTTGCTCTATACCACCTTGACCAACAACCCTTTAAGTTCAACTTAACCTAAGTCATAGCAAATTTTTATTATCACTAAGCGAGTGTGCGACCCGTGAGTCGATCTGACATACAAAACTGTTAATGGTGATAGAGTACGGCCATAAATGTAACCGCTAATGTGGGCTGCAGTGGTAATACTAACGCTGGGTTCACCTAAGAGAACAACTAACATGCAGCAGCTGGCCAACGAATTATTCCACAAGACCATCCGCCGATGGGTGCCGTTTTGGCGCGATGTGCCACAGCAGTATGATTTATTGGAAAAGCTATCGCTTGATCCACAGCTCAATGACAACGATGAAAAGGTCTTGTTAACGTGGATGGATGCCTGCCTCAAAGACAATGGTGGTGAGGTGGCGGCAAGGACACGAGCGGCAGAGCTGGGCCAGCGCTTCTTAGACCTTAACGATGCTGGACGAGTGCGCTTTTTGTCCCTCATGGCAGATAATTACTCGGTTGATGAAGTGCGTCTAACGGCGGTCATAGAGTCTTGGTTAGCAGCAGAATCTGGTCAGCGGTTTGATCTAGAGGCGCAACTTCGCAGCGCCTTAGAGCCTCCCAGAACGAAGCTATTGACGCAGTTTAATGAGCTTCCTCAGGGGGTGAAATTTCTTGTCGACATGCGGGCCGAGTTGTTACGCCTGCGTCAAGGGCACCCTAACCTTAGACCTTTAGAGGCAGATCTGAAACGCCTTTTAAGCGCATGGTTTGATGTTGGTTTGCTGCAAATGCAAGAAATCAACTGGCGCTCCAGTGCAGCATTACTAGAGAAGTTAATTGCCTATGAGGCAGTCCACGCCATACAGAGTTGGAATGACCTCAAAAACAGGCTTGATTCAGACCGTCGCTGTTTTGCCTTCTTTCACCCTAATATGCCAGAGGAACCGCTGATCTTCGTAGAAGTCGCTCTGGTCAAAGGTATGGCGACTAATGTTCAAACACTGCTCGATGAGGCTGCGCCACTGGAAGATATTCGGCTCGCTGATACCGCTATTTTTTATTCTATTTCCAACGCCCAACAAGGACTGTCTGGCATTAGTTTTGGTAACTTCCTTATTAAGCGTGTGGTCAAAAAGTTACAACAGGAGTTCCCTCAACTCACCCAGTTTGCGACCCTTTCGCCCATGCCCGGTTTTTGCCGCTGGTTAGACAAGATCGATACGGCGCAGGAGTCGGCTTTATTAGATGAGGGCGTCACATCAAGATCACCTACACACCTGCAAAAGTTGGCAGTTCACTATCTTAGTGAACAGAAACAAAAGCGCAATCAAAACTATGCGCGGGATCCTGTCGCGCACTTCCATCTGAGCAATGGTGCCCAGATCGAACGGCTCAACTGGATGGGTGACACGTCTGACAATGGACTAAAGCAATCGGCTGGCATGATGGTTAACTATTTGTATGAGTTGCCTCATATTGAGAACCGCAGTCAAGGCTACAGTGCCGAAGGTAAGGTGTCTTTGTCGGTTAGCATTGACAAATTACTAAACAAATAATAATCGCTGGAGTTGTCAGCATTGAGTTGGCACCAGCTTTGTAATTGTGCACACACGGCCTCCAGTAACTGACTATGCTGGTGGCTTTTGCGCACCACGGCACTCCATTTTACCGGCATGCCATGTGGGGTGACACTGAGGGCTACTAACTGACCCTTATCAAGGTAGGGCTGCACCGCCCAACGGCTTAAAATAGAACGGCCAAAGCCGGCTTTGACCATCTCGATGACCGCTTCTGTGTTGCCTGCCCTTAAATAGTTAAGTGGCCTGCGACCTGCTGGGCGCCACAGGAACTCCTCCTCAAACCCCGTTTCATAAATGGTGGAATAAGTAATAAAAGGGTCATCTAAAAAGTCTGCTGCAAGCATATAACTGCGATTTATTGTGGGGTAGTCAGGGGCGCATATGGCCAGTAGTTCATCATTAAACAGTGAGTACACTTTGGTACGGCTTGAAGTGAGATTGCCCGCACTGATGGCGATATCCACATCGCCATCCAATACACTGCGTATTGGCACCTTAGTAGTGTCAGTAATGAACTCAAAGTACAAATTAGGCCATTGTTGCTGTAGTTGTTTTAAAAATGAGGGTAGCCAGCGATAACTGTTGTAAGCAAAAGTACCAATACGGATGACCTCCCCTGGCACTACACCCAGCTTTCCCATGAGGGTAGATTCAGCGATACCGGCCTCCATAAGAATGGTGTCGGCACTGGTAGACAGCAACTCGCCTGCAGAAGTTAACCTTAAACGCCGGCCCACACGAGCAAACAACTTTATCCCCAAGCGCCGCTCAGCCTCAGCTATTTGATGGCTTAAGGCCGGTTGAGTTAGCCCCAATGCTTGGGCAGCAGCGGATACAGTGCCATGAATCCGCACGGCCTGCACTACTCGATAGTGGCTTAATTGAAGGCGCAGCATATATAAAATAAATTCATAGTTAGTCACTAATTTATTAATTATTCACTCACTTGACAATACCCTATGATGGCTTTTTATAGCAAGTTTAGTGGTGGCTCAATGAGACGTTCACGCGCCAATCGTCAATCACCTCGTTCTATTAGTGGTGTTAACCAAGCGTCCTCCAGGCAAATGCGCAACCCTTATGCGCCCATGGAATTGATCAGTGAGGGTCAGCTAGAAGACATTCATCAGGCATCACTCAGGCTTTTATGCACAGTCGGGATAGATTTTCAGTCGCCTCAAGCGGTGGATATATTGCGCCGTTCAGGTGCTATGGTAGACGCAGATGGGCAGAGGGTTAAGTTTGATCCAGATTGGATTATGCAAACCATTGCCACCACCCCCAGTGAATTTGTCTTACATGGCCGCCGTGCAGATAGACATATTATGATGGGAGGCAATTCAATCGCCTTTGCCATGGTGGCTAGTACGCCCAATGTGTCTGATTTGGACAGAGGTCGGGTTAGCGGTAATTATGATGATTTCTGTAATTTATTGCGTTTGGGTGAAAGCCTTAACAGTGTTCAATTACAGGTAGGGTTTCCAGTTGAACCGTGCGACGTTAATGTAAATGTCCGCCACCTTGTCGCCGGCGCAGCCATGGCTCGGCTCACCACTAAACCCGTAGGCGGTTACGCTTTAGGCCGACAGCGTATGCAGGATGCCATTGATATCGCACGCATTTCTCGCGGTATTGACCACGCAACTCTGCTAACTGAGCCGTCCATGCATACAGTAGTGAATTCAAACTCCCCGCTTATTTATGATGGGGCGCTATTGGAAGGTGCCATTGTTATGGCCGAAAACAATCAGCCTGTGATCTATACCCCGTTTACGCTGGCCGGTGCCATGGCGCCCATCACCATGGCTGGCGCCTTAGTGCAGCAAAACGCAGAGTGTTTAGCAGGTTTAGCCTTTCATCAATGTGTGAACCCAGGAGCACCTGCGATGTATGGTAGCTTTACGTCTAACGTAGATATGAAATCGGGTGCACCTGCGTTTGGTACACCCGAATACAGCCAAGCCACTATTGTGTCGGGTCAACTCGCACGTAAGTATGGCATTCCCTTGCGGGCGTCTAACGCTAACGCCTCTAACGCCCCCGATGCACAGGCTGCATATGAGTCACAAATGTCGTTATGGGCGTGCATGTTGGGTCAAGTGAACTATGTCTTGCATGGCTTAGGCTGGATCGAAGGGGGTTTATGTACTTCTTATGAAAAGATTATTCTAGATGCTGAAATGATTCAAATGCAGCAAGCTTTTTTGCAACCGATTGAGACCCATGCAGATGCCTTAGCGGTGGATGCTATTGCAGCAGTGGGCCCTGGCAGCCACTTTTTTGGCTCTCCACATACCCTGTCACGTTATGAGAATGCATTTTATTCACCCTTATTGTCCGACTGGTCTAACTTTGAAAACTGGCGCGATGCGGGCGCAATGGATGCGACACAAAGGGCCAATAAGATATGGAAAAAAATGTTGCAAGATTATCAAGAGCCCAAGTTAGAGGCTGCTATAGACGATGAACTGACGGATTTTGTACAACGGCGCACCCACGAGGGTGGCGCAGTGCCAGGGTCCTAATAAAAGGAAGCATCAATATGAAGACGCAGGTTCAAGTAGCCGTTATTGGTGGCGGTGTAGTTGGGTGCTCGGTGCTGTACCACCTGACTAAATTAGGGTGGCCAGATGTGTGCCTCATTGAGCGTTCAGAGTTAACCTCTGGTTCTACCTGGCATGCGGCTGGTGGTTTTCATACGCTTAACTCCGACCCTAATATGGCGGCACTGCAAGGCTATACTATTAACCTCTATAAAGAACTGGAGGCGATCACGGGCTTAACCTGTGGCTTACATCATGTGGGGGGTATTACCCTAGCCGATAGTCCAGAGCGCATGGATTTTATTAAAGCGGCACGGGCCAAGCACCGGCACATGGGGTTAGACACCCATATTATTACCCCAGAAGAAATTAAAAAACTAAGTCCTATTGTGAATACCGAAGGTGTTTTGGGGGGCTTATATGACCCACTTGATGGCCATTTAGACCCTTCTGGCACAACTCATGCCTATGCTAAAGCTGCACAAATTCAAGGTGCAGAGATTTACTTAAGAAACCCAGTCACAGACCTCGAGCAACGCCCTGATGGCAGTTGGGATATAACCACTAAAAATGGCATGATCCATGCTGAGCATGTGGTAAATGCCGGTGGCTTATGGGCCCGAGAATTGGGTGAAATGGTAGGCGTATTCTTGCCTCTTCACCCTATGGAACATCAATATTTGATCACCGATGATGTGCCAGAAGTATTCACCAGAGACGCGGAACTACCCCACGTCATGGACCCTGCTGGCGAAAGCTATCTGCGCCAAGAAGGTAAAGGTTTGGTGATTGGTATTTATGAACAAGAATGTGATCCTTGGGCCCTAGACGGCACTCGTTGGGACTTTGGTCATGAGTTGTTGGACAATAAATTGGATCGTATTAGCGACTCTCTTGAGTTTGCTTTTAAACGTTTTCCTTGTTTAGAAACTGCAGGCATAAAGTCTATTGTTAATGGGCCTTTTACCTTTGCACCCGATGGTAACCCGTTGGTTGGCCCTGTTCCTGGGGTACAGAATTATTGGTCCTGTTGTGCGGTGATGGCGGGTTTTAGCCAAGCTGGTGGAGTGGGTTTGAGTTTGGCAGAATGGATGGTACATGGGGAGCCATCACGCGATGTGTTTGCCATGGACGTGGCCCGTTATGGTAATTATTGCACCAAGGCCTATACCCGCAATAAGGTGCGAGAAAACTACCAGAAACGCTTTAGTATTTCTTACCCTAACGAAGAACTACCTGTGGGCCGGCCGTTGAATACCACCCCAGCCTATAGTATCTGGCAGCAGCAACGGGCTGTATTCGGACAAGGCTATGGTATGGAACATGTGAATTACTTTGCACCTGAAGGCGAGCCACTGTTTGAAACTCCCACTTTTAGGCGCTCTAATGCCTTTACTGCCATTGGCAACGAGTGCCGCGCTGTGCGCACCTCAGTGGGTATTAATGAGGTGCATAATTTTGGTAAATACCGAGTCACTGGTAAGGGTGCTAGGGCTTGGTTAGATCAAGTCATGGCCGGTAAATTACCTTCTTTGGGACGCATTACCCTAAGCCCCATGCTCTCCCCCTTGGGGAAACTTATGGGTGACTTTACCATTTCCCATATTGCTCAACACGATTACCAACTCACCGCTTCTTTTGGTGCCCAAGACCTGCACATGCGTTGGTTTGGGCAATATTTGCCAGCCACTGATGTGACGATAGAAAACATTTCCATGAGTCGCATCGGTTTTCAAATTGCAGGCCCAAGGGCGCGTGAATTACTTGCTCAATGCACTCGGTTTGATGTCTCTAACAGTGCCATGTCGTTTCTTTCCGTGCGTAAAATGGAGGTGGGTCAATGTGACGCCATAGTCCAACGAGTCAGTTATACGGGTGATTTAGGCTACGAAATTTATGTGCCATTAGAACAGCAGGTGAGTTTGTACCATACCTTAGCCAAGGCCGGTGTGGCTTTTGACCTTAAACCCTTTGGTATGCGAGCCATGATGAGCCTGCGCTTAGAAAAGTCTTTTGGGGCCTGGATGCGTGAATACAAGCCAGATTACACCCCCATGGAAACGGGCATGGATCGCTTTATGGATTACCACAAAGACGCTAATTACATTGGAAAGGCGGCCGCACTTAAAGAATTGGTAGAGCCTCCAAAACGCAGGCTGGTGAGTTTTATAGTAGATGCTATTGACGCTGATGTGGTGGCGGATGAGCCCATTTGGAAAGATGGAGCGGTGGTGGGTTTCGTGACTTCTGGAGGTTATGCTCACTTTAGTGAACGGTCTGTAGCCCTTGGTTTTATACCCACCCAAATGATTGTTAAAGGCGCAGTGTTTGAAATTGAAATCTTAGGAGAAGTGCGCCCTGCAACACTATTTACCGAACCCTTGTTTGATCCACGCTGCGAACGCATGAGGGCCTAGTTTGGCGTTAGCATCGGCATCGGTCCAATGCTAACGTCATAGTGCGTGAAGCCTAATGAAGTCTAGGGCTAAGGTTAACTAAGGCTAAACCTTGGTTAACCAACCAAAGCGATCTTCCGCCATGCCAAACTGAATATCATTCAAAGCTTTACGTAACTTAATGGTGATGGGGCCTGGCTTACCTGTACCTAAGGTATAATCCTTACCTTGGTGGATTAACGTGCCCACTGGCGTGAGTACCGCAGCTGTGCCTGATAGGGCAGCCTCTGCGCCAGGCTTAGCACTGCGCTCAAGCAACTCAGCTACACTTAGGTTACGCTCACTGACAGTCAGACCCATTTCAGCAGCTAAGGTGAGCACGGATGCTCGGGTGACACCATGTAAAAAGGTCGAATCTAATGCCTTAGTCACAAGCTCATTACCTTCGATCAACATAAAGTTTGCTGCCGCTGTTTCCTGCACGTCACCATCAGGGCAAAATAGTACTTGGTCAGCTTTATGATCGACCCTTGCCTTATTTAACATCTGTAAGGCACTGGCATAGTTACCACCACATTTAACCATGCCCATGTGAGGTGCACAGCGCATGCCCACTTCATCAATAAGTATGCGCAGTGTGGCATCACCACCAGCAAAATAATCCCCGACGGGCGAGCCTAATATGTAAAGCATGGATTGACTAGAAGGCGCAGCAGCTTTGCCAATGGCAGCTTCAGTGCCTATGTGAGTGGGGCGCAAGTACATAGTGCCTGGGGGTGCAGGCACGTCATCTACATAGCGACTCACCAAATCTAGAATCATTTTTCTGAGCATGGCTTCATTGACTTCGGGTAAGGATAGTAAACGACTGCTTTGAGCCAAACGGGCAATGTTTTGGTCCATGCGGAAAATATGACAACTGCCATCGGGGTGACGAAACGCCTTTAAGCCTTCAAAGCAAGTACTCGCATAATGCAAGATGTGCGCCCCTGGGTGCAATGAGATGCTATTACTAGGCACTAAACTAGGCGTGTTCCATTGGTGGCCTTCAAAGGTGGCCAATGCCATTTCAGGGACAAATTGGGTGCCGAATGCGGTCATTGTTTTCTCACTATTTAGGGCTTGGAAATTAAGTCTGGAATCATACCATCGCTGGTGACTTTAGTTCGAGGGTTTTGTGCCAACTTGGGCCTATAATTCATCATCAATTGGCATAAGGGTTTTGATGTGGCAAATGCGTTTGTCCAGTTTACAAGGCCACATATGCAGAGGTATGGGCCATCGTTTAAGTGGATAGCCTGCCTAACTAGGAGTTGTGTTGTGATCTCTAGGTGTTACTGTAGATCACTATAAAATATGGTATTGGTTGCTTCACTGCTCATCATTTCTTATGTAAACCTCGTAAGAAATTAAAGGGCGAAGCGACTACGATCTTCACCATTCAAAGATTTGACCTGATTAGTCTATTTTAACTTTCAAATCAAAATCATTGGTTTTCATCGCGTTAATACAGCCTTCAGTACCTGCTGGTCTGGCGCTATCTGTGCAGGGTCCCACAGTAGAGAATTCCATACGCCCATACCCAACCATTGCAAACCCGAGGTCAATATTTTTTGTATTAGCATCAATTGTTAGAGGCGCACTAAAGTTGACCAAAAGTAATTCATAACCAGCATCCGAGGTTTTATTACCATCATCAATAGTGGCTAAAGTGGTTTGGTCTGACAGTAGGTAGAGTTTGTTGCCACTAGTCATGGTTTTTACCGGCTGGGCTGAGCCAATCCAAAAAGTTTCATTGTACATCCATCCATAATTACCATTAGCTAGGACAGCAGCCTCGTTAGCAACACATTCTACGGATAGGTCTGACAATAAGGTAGTGGCCAATTTGTTGTAGGATGCGTTGGCGACTGTGTAGCATAAGTTGCCTGCGCTTGACTGGCCTTGGAAAGGTTGAGAAAAAAGTTGTTTGGACTTAAAAAACCACT
>CAWUTT010000068.1:0-3363 GCA_963925635.1 uncultured Pseudomonadales bacterium
CAGGAAATGGGCCGTGAGCCTACGCCAGAAGAACTGGGTGAGCGCATGGAAATGCCAGAAGACAAGATTCGTAAGGTCCTTAAAATTGCTAAAGAACCTATTTCTATGGAAACTCCCATCGGTGATGATGAAGATTCTAGCTTAGGTGATTTTATCGAAGACAGTTCTATGGATTCTCCGATCGACTCGGCCACCAGTGAAGGTTTGCGAGAAGCCACACGAGATGTGTTAGCAGGCCTGACCGCTCGCGAATCTAAAGTATTGCGTATGCGTTTTGGTATCGAAATGAACACCGACCATACCTTAGAAGAAGTAGGCAAACAGTTTGACGTGACACGTGAACGTATCCGCCAAATTGAAGCCAAAGCACTGCGTAAGTTGCGCCATCCAATGCGCTCTGACCACCTTCGCAGCTTCATCGAAGACTAAGCAGCACCCTAAGCTTGCCCCACCCACAAAACCCCCAAGTCTTGTGGGTGGGGCAGCCTTACTACCCTCTCTTGCCTAATATGGCTGCCTAATAGCGCCACACCATGTTTTGATAAGCCTGTATTGTTGGCGTTAAATTCGCTATATTGCTGTACGTTTTATCGACGGCCAAATGCTTATGTCATTCCCTCTATTTAGATCAAGCAACGCCATAGGCATCATGTGTGCTATCGGTGCGGGCGTGTGCTTCTCCACGACCGACGTCACCATTAAGTTTCTCAGTGACGCCTATGCGTTACACCAAATTGTGCTACTGCGCTCGGTCATTGGTATCGCCATCATTATTGTGTTGTTGCTGGCCAGTTCTGGCGGCCTAAAAACGTTAAAAACCAAGCGCCTAACCCGACATCTAGTGCGCGGTGGTTGCGTGGTGTTGGCCAACATGTTGTTTTTTGTTGGTTTAGTAGCCATGCCACTGGCCGACGCTGTGGCTTTATTCTTCATTAGCCCCAGTATCATCACCCTGTTCTCCATTATATTTCTAAAGGAATACGTGGGCCCACACCGATGGTTTGCCATAGGCCTAGGGTTTGCGGGGGTGTTGATTATGGTGCAACCAGGCAGCAGCGAATTTATGCTGGCCTCTTTATTGCCTATTGGCGCTGCATTTTGTTACGCCAGCTTACACACGCTAACTCGCACGATGCGCAATACAGAATCAGCGGCTACCATGACCTTCTACATTCAGGTGGCCTTTGTCATCGTCAGTACCACCATGTGGATATCGGTGGGGGATGGCCGATTTAACGACGCCAGTAGTCCGTCACTCAACTTCCTGTTAAGGCCCTGGGAGCCTTGGCAATATGACGACATAAAGTTATTTATTTTATTAGGTGTAGGCACAGCCGCAGGTGGCTACCTTATTAGCCAGGCCTATCGGCAGGCAGAGTCGGCTTTAGCAGCTCCATTTGAATACATCGCATTGCCCTTAGCCATGTTTTGGGGGGTAGTGATCTTTGACGAATGGCCTGACCAGATCACTCTCATAGGCAGCAGCTTCATCTTAGTATCTGGCCTTTACACCTTGTACCGTGAAACGCTTCACCCGCGCAAACCACAAATGGCACGTTCTCACCCTCGCTAGCCAAGTATTACAGGTAAAAAAAAGGCCCAGATCTAGACCTTTGGCTCAAGACTTAGGATTTAAACTTATTACGTGAATTAGCCCACGGATCAAGGTTTGTAGCACCCGTATTAACAGCAGTTGCAGAATTTGACTTCGCTTGCGGCTTCCAAGGTGACTTGTCTGCAGGCTTAGACCAAGGCTTATCATTGCCGCGCGGTTTAGCTTTGGCAGCGCCTCCTTCTTTAGCACTGCCTCCCTCTTTAGCAGCGCCTCCATTTTTAGCACCACTAGTGCGGCCCGCTAACTTATCGTACTCGTTGGCTCGGCTTTCGCGTTGCTCACGCACCACACCCGCATCTTCTAGACTCAGTTCACACGGCGCCCCCGGAACCTGGCCTTCAGGGATGATCCGATCCCTTGGCGGCAGCTCAAATTGATCACTGGACACCTTGGGCAAGTTTTTAAACTTATACAAATAAAAGGCTTCAACCTTTTCTCGCGCCCATTGTGTTTTCTTTAAGAATTTAACACTAGAATCCACACTTGGATTGGTTTTAAAACTATGAATATACAAATAAGCATGCAGGATTTCGAAGCCATAATGATCAACAATTTCGGTGAGCATGGATTTTAAGTTCAAACCATGTAGCGGATTGTTTTGGTAATTCGTTTCTTCGGACATGCTTCGTTGCACCTAATGTAATTTATGCGTTAAATTATACCTTATTGCGGCCGCAGATGGAGCAATAGCGCCCCATCTGCCACCAAAACCTTGCCTTAAATACTAACTGTTAAATACAGTCACCTCGAGCACAGGAGCGTCTCCCTTGGGCAAAGTCCTCAGTGAAGCACAAATCAAAGCCTACCAAGAACAAGGTTTTATCTCTGCGATTGATGTCATGTCCGAAGATGAAGCCCTGTCTTATGCACAAAGGTTACAGGCGGCAGAAACCCACTACCCCACAGATTTAAGCGGAGTTAACCGCAACAATGGCCACCTTTGTTTTACATTTTTGGATGAATTGGCCTACCACCCCAGAGTTCTGGACGCAGTGGAGGATCTATTAGGTCCACACTTTTCTTTATGGGGTAGTGTTTTATTTATCAAAGAGCCTAAGTCCAGCCATTTTGTTAGCTGGCACCAAGATGCCACTTACATGGGTATCACACCACGTCATTTTGTTACCCCCTGGATTGCACTCACTCACAGCGACCGACATACGGGTTGTATGAGCATGATTCCGGGTAGCCACCACAAAGACATTCAGCCCCACCAAGACACCTATGGTGCCGACAATATATTAACCCGTGGCCAAGAAGTGACTAACGTGGATGCCAGTTTAGCAGTAGACTTAATTCTCAAACCTGGCCAAATGTCCTTGCATCACGCCATGACCATACACGGCTCACAGCCCAACCAAAGCCAAGATAAGCGCCGCATTGGCTTTGCCTTGCAGTCGTTTATGCCCGCCGGCGCAAGACAAACTATTGGCCATAATAACTGGTCACCAGCGCGGGGTAACTGCACCCAAGAAGGCCATCACTATTTAGCCCGGCCAAAGCACGATATGGACACCCCTGGCATCACCGCACGGGATAAATCTAACCAAAATTTTTCCGACATCCTTTATCATGGGGCAAAAACAAAAAGAGACTATTAAATCAGTGATTTAGCCCCACTGAATCTTGATCTCAACCACCAGCACGGGTATCATGCGTGCTCCCATACGGGCCTGTGGCGCAGCGGTTAGCGCAGAGGACTCATAATCCTTTGGTCGTCAGTTCAAATCTGACCAGGCCCACCATAT
>CAWUTT010000069.1:0-6599 GCA_963925635.1 uncultured Pseudomonadales bacterium
TAAACTCAGTAGGGGCAGTAACGCAACACGATGGGTGTATACAATATTATCTGTAGCCACGATAGCCTTTGTCCTGACAGGGGCAGGCGCTGATATGCCGCAAGCCGATTGGGCTGTTTTGGTTCTCACAGCGCCTATCGAGTTATTTATTATCATCAGTTTATTTGATCGTGAATCGTCACAATGGTTTTTATGGGGCTCCAATTAATGTCTTACAAAAAGTCTCATTGTGAAGCCTCAAAACTGACAAAATCTGCCCTCCATAACAAGACCTTTAAGCCATCAAAGCCACCCTTATGATAAGGGAACCAAGCACCCGATTTACTAACCTACAGGTCGCTCGATGAAGCAAGCCATGATGGGGTACCATAAAGACGAAGAAGATGATTGGGTAGCTGAATTACAATGTGGTCATTTTCAGCATGTGAGGCACACCCCACCCTTCTTTAATCGGCCTTGGATCACGACTCAATCAGGGCGAAATTCAATGCTTGGCTCTGAGTTAAAATGCAAAAAATGTGATTTGGGTCAACCAAAAGATAGCCTTTAATAGCTTTGGAGCGGGCTTGGTTCGATTTAGTTACAGTCAAGCAACAACGTATCTCCGAGATATTCAGCTAGAGGGTGAATATCAAGGTAAAGGAGTGGGTTCCAAAGTTCTTCAATTAATTAAGCTACATGGGCAAAGTCGAGGCTCCAAGCGTTTAGCTTTGCGGGTGTTTAGTGAAAACCCTGTGATCAACTTATATAAAACAATGGGCTTTATGCAATTAGCTGAGGTGGATGGCTTGGTCGAAATGCAGTTGCTTTTGAATGCGCCAGTAGATTAACGGGTGGGCGACTCAGTTTCAATTGGATGGGCCACATTAACTCTAGGTGTTAAGCTATGCGCTTGGTAAGGTCATAAGGTGCAACTCAGCTTGACCCACAATAGCATAGGCAATCAGTATGAAGGTTCGAGAAATAACGTCTGCCGATCGTGTGGCATATAGGCAACTCAGAGCAACCCTGGATAAAGAATCTCCCATGTGGGGCGCAGGCGCAGGTGAGCGCGAGCATTTGGATGACCATGCTGCACGTCAATTTGATCAGTTATTAGAAAAGCCAACAAGCACTATCTTTGTGGCAGAAAAACAAACTGCTTTAACTGGCTTCTTGGCTTTGGACACCTCGCCGTGGCAGAGCCTTGCGCGCACCACTGAGTTAATGGTGGGCGTATTGTCGGCCTATCAGGGGCTAGGTATCGCCTCACAACTTTTTGAATGCGCGCAGTTATGGGCGGCTGATAAAGGTATTCATCGTATTGAACTTGTGGTGTTAAGTCATAACCTTTCAGCGATAGGGCTATATAAAAAACTGGGTTACGTGGAAGAAGGTGTGCGTAAACAATCTAGCTATTTGGAAAGTCAGTTTGTCGATGAGATTTATATGGCTAAGCTGTTAAAATGACCCATCTCAGCTAGCCTTAGGCGCTAACAATGTGTAGGAGTCACCATGGAAAATGCAGTCATACCTTTTCAAACAATAGACTGGAGTCATGTGCCAAGAACTGAGCACAAAGGTGAAACAGGTTTGGCATATTGGCAAACCATGCAGTTTGCCGGACTGCGCCTAAGATACGTAGAGTATTCAACGAACTATAAAGCAGATCACTGGTGTGAGAAGGGGCACATCGTTTATTGCCTCCAAGGTGAGGTGGTAAATGAGCTTAACAATGGCACGCGATCTACGTTAAAAAAAGGCATGTCATACATTGTTTCGGATGGTTTAAGTGAACATCGGTCAATGACCCAAAATGGGGTTCATCTACTCATTATTGATGGAGCTTTTTTAACACCCAATCCCCAACCTGAGCCCTAGTTTGGTTTTTTTCAGCCACTGATCTCAGTTGTATCAGTGCGCATCTTGCCCGCATTTAGTTACAAAAATTTCCAGCAAACTATTAATCAGCTGCCATACTTATAGCATCTGTATTTTGTTGTCAGTGCCACTGTGGACCAAGGTTTGTGTGAGGCTAATCAAACTTCAGGTTCGGCGTATAGGCCACTGTGTTAAAACGCATGTGACTTATAGTGATGACTGATAGTAATGGTTTAATAAAGGCTTTGAATATGGCCTTCACTGAGGTGCCCAAGGGTGCCCAAGTTACTAGGTGGGCTTAACATTAATTAACCCCAAATGGCCCAATCAATATTTATTAAACTCATTGCTTCGCTTATCCAACAGAGATACTAAATTTATGAGCATACCTATTCCTCACCGGCCCAGCGGTTTTCTTTTAGGGGATCCTGCAGCTAATATTACCATTGATGTTTTTATTGATATTCAATGCCCATATTCACGGTTAATTTGGGCCACTTTGGTGGATGTTCTAAAACGCTACAAAGATGACTCTATCAACCTAAAAGTGCATTTGATTACGGTGAGTAGTCATCGGCAAGCTTGGGATATTAACCTAGGCCTTTTTGCTTTAGCCGAGGGTGATGCTCACAAGTTTTATGATTTTTTAAACTTTATATATGCTCGTCAGGAGCAATTTTATAACGCCCCATTTGCCTACAAAACTCACGATGACTTGAGGCAGTTAGTGGCTAACTTTGCTGCACAGCATGCAGGTGTTGAGCGGGTTAATTTCATTAACAGAATGGATGACGACGATATATACGCTCAAGCCCGTATTCCAATCCGCTATGCTGCTGTGCGATGCGTGTGGGCGACGCCTACTATTTTTGTTAACAATGGAACTCAAGTGCCTGTTGATCATGCGTCAAGTTTAGCCGATTGGGAAGCGCTTATTGACCCTTTATTAGCAGCCTAAAAGCACCTAAAAAGTAGCCCCTAGTGGCTTTGGTGCGATAAGTTATGTTGACCTTTTGTGTATTTTTTCAGAGGTTAAGCGGTGGCCTGAGATGCCAAGGTCTACACTTTAAACCTAGAGCTTATTTAATGATTATGGGTATTACATTATGGCGAGATATTGCGTATTAGTCACAGCATGGGGGTTCCTTCTTTATGGCCTATTGTTTGTTGTGTTTCCTCAAGAAGCCCTGCAGTTGCTGGTACAGGGTAAAGTAAGTACTCGCTCTGAAGTGATCGACTTAAGAGCAACCTATGGAGGTATGACGATGGGTGTGGGGCTAATACTCTTCGTGTTAGCCAACAATGTAAGCACCCTAAAAATAGGTCTATTGGCTGTTTTTATAGTCATGCTGTGTATGGCCTTGGGCCGTATTATTGGCATAGTCATTGATGGTGAGCCAAACCAATTAATGTATATTTATTTGGCCTTAGAGTTATCAGCTTGCGCACTTTCTTGGCTGCTGCTTAGAGCAGCCAAGAAACGTGAGCAGAGCCATAGTTTAAACTGGGACTATTGAAGCTTGTCTCAGTTTTTGCGCACTAAAACAGACTAATCTGTTAAGCCATGGCTGTTTAAACCCTTGGCAATGCCATAGGCTTCTAAGGCTTTTATGCGAGACTCTTTGACATCGACCATCGGTAGTGGGTAATCCTCACCTAAGGTGATATTGGCTTTTTGCAATACCTCTGGGGGGGCTTCCCAAGGTTTAAATAGGTATTTATCAGGAAGTTGTTTTAGTTCGGGAAGGTAACGCTTAGTGTATTCACCTTGAGAGTCGAATTTCTCGCCTTGGATAATGGGGTTGAATACCCTAAAATAAGGCGACGCATCGGTGCCACATCCAGCCACCCATTGCCAACTCGCGCTATTGCTGGCTAAATCAGCATCCACTAGGCAGTCCCAAAACCAACTCGCCCCGAGGCGCCAGTCTACAAGTAAGTTTTTGATCAAAAAAGAGGCGGTCACCATGCGCACACGGTTGTGCATATATCCAGTTTGCCATAGCTCACGCATACCTGCGTCAACCAGTGGGTAACCCGTTAACCCTTGTTGCCAGCGCTTTAGCCAAGCGGGGTTATTTTCCCATGGAAAATTGTTAAAACTAGGTTTTAGGTTTTGTGTAGGCAAATCTGGAAAATGAAACAGTAAATAATAAGAGAATTCCCGCCAGCGTATTTCTCTTTTGAAGTGCTCGCTGTTTTGATCATCAGGGATCGTGAGTAAGGTATTGATGATTTGTTGAGGGGCTATGTCACCAAAATGAAGGTGCGGTGAGAGCCTCGAAATAGCCTTCAATGCGGGCCTGTCACGGCCATCTTTATAATCGTTTATACCGTCACATAAGAAATTGTTGAGCACTGCTACTGCCCCAGCTTCTCCTGGGGTCCAGAGCTCATGAAAATGAGCATCCCACTGAGTCTCAGGCAAGAGCGAAAGCGCCTCTAGATGAGTCGCTTGAGGGTCAACAATCAATGGAGCTGGTAATATAGGAGCAGGTAACAGGGAAATAGGCTGCTCTATTTTACTGGCCTCGCGGTGGTAGGGGGTGAATACTTTATAGGGGCTGCCATCCTTCTTAAGAACGGACCAAGGTTCGTTAAGCAATGAGCCATTAATACTCCTGGCGTTAACCCCTTGAGAGCATAGTTGCGCTTTAATGCGTTGGCTTTGGGCGATATGGTGGGGTTCATAACAACGGTTCCAGTAGACACTGGCCACTGAAAAACGTTGGCATAAATCAGCAATAATAGTTTCTGCATCACCAGCGTAAACGTTCAAAGCTTTATCTAAGGATAGGTTCAGGGCTGCTAATGAATGATGCAGCCACCAACGGCTTGCACTTCCCATCTTATGTGGGCCCGCAGTGTCATCATCTAGTATGTAGATGGGCAACACATGGGTGGCTTTACATGCTGCTACTAGGGCTGGATTATGATTCAGCCTTAGGTCTTGACGAAACCAAATAATCGAAACTGCACTATTCATAAATACCCTACTTTATTTTTTCGATGACGAGCGTAATTTGGCCTACTTTAAAGCCCCACTTGGTCATTTCAGTTTGGTTAATCAGGCGTGTTTCATCAAGCTGATAGATCCAATCGTTTAACTGGATGTCCCAGGTTTCTCCATCCACTTCGATGGCTAAGGTATATTTCCAATTAAAGGCAAAGCCTTGGCTTTGCCCCGTGGCTTCACCCACCGAGTCAGACGCAACGCCGCTATAACGATTGTCACCATGCTTTACTAGGCTCCAAACGCGTCGCTGAGTTTCACCATCGTCATAAAAAAAGTCTTCTTCTAACAGTCCGTTGTTACCTTCCCATGAACCGATTAAATCGGCTCGAAAACGCCTGATCACTTTACCTTCCCTGTCTTGCACCATGCCGTAGGCTTCCAGCTTGCCGTCAAAAAAGGTTTTCATATCAAATTCTGGGCTAGTGGATTGATAATCAGAAATCTTGGCACTACAACCTGCCAATAAGATGCCTAAAAAAATGGCCACAAACAAACGCGAACAATAATGCGTAAAACGGTTAAAATTTATCATAGTTCTAATCCTATTAATTGGTTGCGTAATTTTGGTTTTAGCGTGTTTTCCGATAGCCATATAGCGCTAAACGCCGACGAAAATGAAGTATCATTAAAGGCACCAATAAACTTATTGTTATAGAAAAAATGGCTAATGCTGGCTTCATCTACATACAATATGAGCTCATCTTGGGCGACCACATCGGGCCAAATATCACCTAATAGTGAGACCCATTCAGTTGAATAGTCAATGCCTTGGCGTTCCCACTCATCAATGGTTGATTGTATGAGCTGCTCAGCACTGATGCTACGCTTATAAAGTAGAGATAAGGACAGGGGCCTTTGGTCAGCCGCATAGGTCCCTGTGGGTGTGAGCACTCTGGCTTGGTAAATGTCCAACCAAAGCCATTTCATGGTTGCGGTGCCCACTAACTTAAAGCTTGGCAAAGGCGTCATTTCAACCAAGGTATCAGTAGTGAAGGGCGCATCATTTAATGCTTGTGCGCTATAAACGGAGTGGCTAGGTACCAATAGCGCGCATAAAAACGCCATTGTTACTGTGCTTTTGCTGAGGCTACCCATGAGCAGGTTGCCTCATGGCGTTGTCTGCCTTGACGCACAAGGGTAAGAAAATACCCCAAGTGATGGCGACGATTGTTAACGTAGACATGGGGCCATGAGGCAACGCAACCGCACCAAATTTCCAACTGGCCCAATAAGCATAAACCCCGCCTACGGCACTGAAGCTGATCAGATATATTAGTTTAAACTTACGTAAAAAGCGCATGCTGTGCCCTAAGTTGAGAATAAAAGCCACCCATAAAAATAACAACCACACCGGCCATTGAGTAAAGCTAAAGAAGCCAAAGTGCATCATGCATAAGTCTATTAAAAAACCACCCAAGGCAAGCAGTAACACTTTACTATCGTCGATACGGCTGGGCGTTAAAATAAAATGTATGGCTAAAATAAGCATAGAAACAGGCAGCCAGGTGTTACCACCTAATACCAGTGATAACCACATTACTTGAAAGCTAATTGGTTGAAACCATTGCCATATGGTCATTAGGTTACCTTAATATTCGTTTTTAATGAGTTCAATGTGGGCCAAGCCAATGGCAGACTCACGAAAGCCACCTTCGCAATAACAGAAGTAATATTCCCACAAGCGAATAAAGTCATCACTAAAGCCCAATGACTGAATGGCTTC
>CAWUTT010000070.1:0-33011 GCA_963925635.1 uncultured Pseudomonadales bacterium
CGACCACCATTAAGTCCCATCAGTCTAGGTCAATTGGCTAAGCGGCCTAGGCTATAGAGTGTTTCAATAGTTGCCTCTGCCTGTAAAAAACGTGTGAGTAACTGAGGGTCAAATTGACTCGGGTTTAAATAGCCATCGCCATAAGTCAGTTTATTGATACTGGTGCGGTGATCACAGGCTTTGGCGTAAGTCTTGGCCCTTCTAAGTCCGATGTAGCTATCGTAGAGTTTTGCCAAGCGGGCTTCAAGGCAGATTGCTGCGCCAGCAACAGCCATAGGGTAGCCACTACCGTCCCAGTGTTCATGGTGTTGGCGGGCTATCACCGCGGCTTTAATATGGCCATAGTGTTGTAGCCAGTTAGCTCCAGCTAGGGTGTGATAGGCAAGTTGAGAGAATTCGATAGCATCTAAGCGGCTGGTTTCATTCAATCGTTGGTATTGGCCAGATTGAAGGGCAACGTTGCGCCATAATATGGTCTTAGCTGCCGTCATTTTTTCTTCCTCAGACCAAACCCCACGCATTATGCATTTAATAAAGGGTAGTAACATGGGGTCTATTTCGGCTTGCGGCTCATACTTTGCTGGCCAGTCACAATTCAAGTCCACTATGTTGGGCTGTGAGGTTAACCATTGTTTTAGGTGTGCTGCTTGTATAGGGGCTAGGCTGATGTGCCTCAACCCCATATGCATGGCTGCAATCAGTTGCGTAGGTTGCAGGTAGGTATCCAATAACAACCAATGTTCAGGGCTGGGCCAGTGGTGTGGGATAGGCTGTTTAGACCACAAGAATGGCCGTAAGTGTAAATAATCAAGCACTAACTTTGAGCAAGCCGTTACTGAACTAGTGTGGGTCTGATGACCTTGACTATGAAGCCAGTAAGTCAATGCACTACTGACCTTCTGATCAACCGCGATTAAGATGTTCATTGCTGGGCTAATGGCGCTTCATTCAGGGTTGTGGGCAGCCAGAGGCTAAAAGTGGTTTTTCCTAAGCCAGATGACAGTGTTAATTGGCCACCTAAGTCGTGCATTAAATCTTTGCATATGGCTAAACCTAGCCCCGTGCCTTGCTGTGTACTTTTACTGGTGTAATAGGCTGCAAATACTTTTTCCTGAAGTTCTATGGCGATGCCTGGGCCGTTATCTGAGACCTTAATAGCCACCCCCTCTACGCCGTCCTTAGGTTGTTGTGTAAGGCTGACGGTGATGGTGGCAGGGCTATCTAAGTGGGCCTCATCAACTAGGGCGTCACGGGCATTATTGATGAGGTTGATGAGTACTTGTTCTAATTGCTGTGCTTGACCAAATACCAAAAATGGATCATTGACGTGGCTGCTACTGTGGCAAGTGCGCAGTTGCACTTGCTGAAGTTCCAGCTGATGCTGGAGTAATTGCACAATGTGTTCAACACTTTTGCCAGCATCAAAACGGTTAAGGTTGAGGGATTGGTGGCCCACCATTGCGCGCATATTAGTTAACGTTTCTGCACAGCGTTGGACCTGCTCATCCAGCGCAGCTAAGTGCTTATCAAGGTGATCTATACCCGCGCCTTGGTGCATAGCTTGTAAGCCATAGATGCGCATGCGCATGGCATTGAGTGGCTGATTGACCTCATGACAAATACCCGCCATGGCCTGGCCAATGGATGCCAGTTGTGCCTGGTGTTGCCAGTGTCTGGTCGCTCTGCCGAGGCTAGTTTGGTCAGTGACTTGGAAAAACAGTTGCGGGTTTATCGTGTTCGAGTAGGCTGCAGTCCAAAGTAGCCAGCGGTCTGGCTGTTGTGCAGTAACAGGCCAAGCAATAAGCTTGCTGTGGCCGTTTTCCAACTGACTAAGCTGCTGCCACAATGAAGCGCCGATGACCTCAATAAACTCATCTAAGTGGGTGTTGGAGGGAAGATCAAGCAGCTGCAGCGCAGTGTCATTGAAATGGATTTCTGGTGCCACCGGATCATACTTAACCGCTCCGATAAGGCCATTATAAATAGTCCAATCTTTGCTATCCATAGGCACTTTGTCCTTTCACCTTAAGGCGGGTTAGTCTTTAACAGCCTGCAATACTAACTCTTTTAACTCTTCTACAGGTATTGGTTTGAGCAATACAGGGACATTTTTTGGGAGATTGCTAGCAGCAACTTCTGCTGCTCCCATACCTGTCACAACAATGGGGGTGAGGTGTTTATATTGAGGATCATTATGTAATCGCTCAATGATAGCAAAACCATCGAGTTGTGGCATTTGTAGGTCTGTAATTAGTACAGTTGGTTTGAATTCGCCAATCTTAACCAAGGCGTCAATACCATTTTCTGCAGTTTCTACCTGCAAGCTAGGGAACCAGTTATTAATGAGCATTTTGTATAACAACAGGGTGTCTTTATCGTCGTCTACAATCAGCACTGTCACAGGACCTTTAGTATTAGGCCTACGGATAGGGGTTTGTTTATCTTGTTTTTCGTCCAGTAACTGTTGGATAGAACCCACGCTAATACGACGGTGTCCGCCCGCTGTTTTCCACGCCTGTAATACACCACTTTCTACCCAAAGTTGAACAGTGCGGACGGAGACGTTAAGTAATGTGGCGGCTTGGCGAGTGGTAAGCTCAGACATTGTTGCGAGGTCGATACTGCTCATGGGTGCAATTTCACTTAAAATGATAGTAGGTATATTATTATCAAAATTACCAATTTTAAATAGATAAAAAAGGCAATGAAATGTTGCGTTTAGTAGCTTTTTGGTTACATTTTGTAAGTCACGCGACCACTTTTTATGGTTAATTTCACACGGGCTTTGAGTGTCTGGTTAGTTAATGCTTGATTGGTACCGTGGCTGAGCTGACTAGCCGCATTGAGTGCCCACTGATGACCCGGGTCGATCAAGGTAAGGTTGGCTGTTTCACCTACAGTTAGGTGAGTGGCTTTGCCCAGCGCAATAATGGCGCTATTCGAACTCAAGGCTTGAACAGCTTGCACCCAAGTCAGGTCTCCTGTGTCGACTAGGCCTTGCACTAAAGGCACTAACATATCATAAATGGCCATGCCTGAAGCGGTGGCAGCAAAAGGCGCGCATTTGGCAGCGGATTCATGGGGCTGATGGGCAGAGCAGATTGCGTCTATGGTGCCATCTTTAAGGCCTTCAAGCAGGGCTTTTCGGTCTGATTCATCGCGCAAGGGAGGCTGCACATGGTATTGGCTGCGATAGCCTTCTATGACGGTGTCAGTAAAGCACAAATGGGCAATACCCACATCGGCGGTGACCTTCATGCCTTGTGCTTTAGCTTGACGGATCAGAGCAACCCCGGCAGCACTGGTGAGTTGGTTAAAGTGGCCACTGACACCGGTATGCTGCATAAACTGTAAATGGCGACTAATGGCAAGGGTCTCAGCGATCACCAATATGCCATCTAAGCCCATTCGTGTAGCAGTGGCACCCGCATGCATGTGACCATCACCTAGTTGTTGGTCTTGCGCCTGTACCAGTACTTTGAGACCAAAGGTAGCGGCATATTCATAACAACGTAACAACACAGTATTGTCGTTTATATCGTAACTGGCATTACTAAAGCCAATACAGCCAGCCCGAGACAAGGCTTCCATATTGCTTAACTGAGTACCTTTTAAGTCTTTAGTGAGTGCTGCCACGGGCAGTAACTCACAAAATCCTGCAGCAATTGCCTTGCTTTTGATCAAACTGATGACAGAGCTAGAATCACTGCAGGGTTGTGTATCTGGACTGGCACATAAGTGCGTGAAACCGGCACTGGATGCAGCTCTTGTTTCACTGGCAATGGTGCCTTTTTGGATTTGATTAAGGTCTCTTAAGCAGGTATGAAGGTCGACAAAGCTGGGGCTTAAAATCAACCCTTTAGCGTCGATATCTAAGGCTGAATGGAGTGAACTAAGGTCTCCGATAGCTTCGATCTGCCCCTCTTTGATGGACAAATCGGTGACTTCATCCAATTGCTTGCTGGGGTCAATAAGGCGTGCACCACGAATGATAATGCTCATGGACGCTTCTCCCCCAATAAACTAGTCGCTTGGCTGGCTTGTGCCTGACGCTGCTGCATTTGACCACTCATGGCCATAGACATTACTGCCATACGCAGGGCAATACCATAGCCCACCTGATTAAGAATCATAGATTGTGGGCCGTCAGCGACTGCCGACTCAATCTCGATGCCGCGATTTATTGGACCCGGATGCATTACTATGGCGTCTGGCTTAGCCTGCGCCAAGCGTTCTGTAGTAAGGCCGTATAAGCGGAAATACTCACCTGCAGAGGGCAGAAAAGCTGACGCCATGCGTTCAGTTTGTAAGCGCAGCATAATCACCACATCGACCTGATCAATACCACTGTTCATGTGGGTGTGGGTGGTTACGCCCATACTATTAATAGCCTCAGGCATGAGGGTATGTGGACCTACTAAACGGATATCTTTGCAGCCCAATGTCTTGAGGGCATGTATTTGGTCACGGGCAACTCGAGAGTGCAGGATGTCTCCCACAATGGCGACTGCAAGAGGCTCGAAATTACCCTTATGGCGGCGAATGGTGAGCATATCAAGCATCGCTTGAGTAGGGTGGGCATGGCGTCCGTCACCAGCATTAATAATTGCTACGTCGGGTGTGACTTGCTCAGCGATGAAATGTGCGGCACCTGAATCGCTGTGTCGAATCACAAACATATCACTGTGCATGGCGCGCAGATTCTGCAAAGTGTCGAGCAGGCTTTCACCCTTGCTGGTGGCTGAGGTTTTTATGTCTAAGGTCAGTACGTCAGCCGATAGGCGTTGGGCGGCGAGTTCGAAGGTACTGCGAGTGCGAGTAGAGTTTTCAAAAAACAAATTCACTACTGTACGGCCTCTCAAAAGGGGTACTTTTTTCACCTCTTGATTGCCCACCACAACAAAAGAGTCTGCGGTATCTAAGATACGTTCAAGCATCGCTCTATCTAACCCCTCAGGAGTTAAAAAATGTCGCAACTCACCATTTTTGGTGAGCTGTAATTCGGCTAAATTACTCATGATTAGCACGCTCAATAATAGACAGTTTTAAATTTTTTGGGCCATCAAGTTGCACATACTGACCGGCCTCTAAATCCAACGTGAGGGCACAAGCATCAGCCTGAATAGGCAAGTCTCGTTGGTTAACACTGCATAAAGTGACAAGCTTTATACTGGCTGGACGGCCGAAGTCAAATAATTCGTTCATGGCTGCTCGGACCGTGCGGCCACTCATTAAAACATCATCTACCAGCAACAGGTGGCGATCATTAATGTTAAACGGTAAGGACGATGGGCTCACTTGGGGGTGCAAGCCATTTTTAGAGAAGTCGTCTCTGTAAAAGGCAATGTCTAGTTTTCCAAGGGGTGCGTGCAAGTGCTCAGAAATAACCTCTGCCAACCAAACTCCACCTGTATGGATGCCAATGACTAGGGGTTGGTCGAGGTTTTGTGTCGTAATCAGTTGATCGATTTGATCTAATAAATGGCTAACGAGGGCGGGGGTGTCTGCCAGTTGTGGATGTTGCTGCTGTGGTGTAGCTCCCATTAGGCTTCCTCGAGTAGATTGTAGACGTGTCTTGTTATGGTAACGCCGTTAAGGTGAAAATGGCACGCTTGATAAACGGTGTTCAGTTTCATTAAACCAAGTTTGCAGTATTAACCCAGCTGCAATACCGTCGACCCCATGCTTTTTCCAATCACTGCCACCGCCTGCTGCAAGATGTTCTTGTTTGGCGGCTTGGGTGGATAGGCGTTCATCCACCACATAACAGGGAATATCAAAGCGGGCACTCATGCGATTGGCAAATTTGCGTGCCCTTAACGCCATTTCGCTGATTGAACCGTCCATAGTATACGGAATTCCGACTACAAATGCTTGTGCTTGCCACTCGCTGATTAGGCTTTCCAAGGTTTGCCAATGTGGAATACCATCTTGGGCTTTAATGGGGGCTAACACCACAGGTTGGGTGAGTGGGTTGCTGGCAAAGGCGACGCCGATGCGTTTGCTGCCAAAGTCGAAGCCTAGCAAGTTAAGGGCTTTATCCATGACCAATTTTGGTAGAAATTAGGTTAATGTCAATGCCAAGCAAGTCCGCTGCAGCTTGAAAGCGATCCTCTGGCGCCATATTAAACACAATGTTGGCGTCAAACGGACAGCAGAGCCAGGCATTTTCAGCCAGTTCTTGTTCCAGTTGCCCCGGGCCCCAACCGGCATATCCAAGAGCAATGAGGCTATGTTCTGGGCCAGCGTCATGGGCGATATCGCTTATCACATCAGATGAAGTGGTGAGGAATAAGTCGTCAGAAACCCGAATGCTAGATTTCCACTGCTTATTGCGTAACGGTGTATGGAGCACAAAGCCATGCTCGGGTTGCACTGGACCGCCAGTAAATATTGGTTGTTCTATGTCAGTCACATGGCTATCTAAGATATCAAGCTGTGGCAGTATGTCGGTAAAAGCAATGTTATTGGCTCGATTGATGACTAAGCCCATGGCGCCTTTTTCACTATGCTCACAAATATAAACTAAACTACGAATAAAATTTTCATCTTCCATTTGTGGCATAGAAATGAGCATAAAGTGATGTAGGCTATTTTTGTCAGTTTGAACCGTCATTATGTACTCCTTGCAGCTAATAACTGGCTAATGTGCTGCATTAGAACGCCAGCAATGTTGGATCCCGTTTGGTCATCAATTTCACGAATACAGGTAGGGCTAGTGACGTTGATTTCTGTGAGACTATCACCGATCACATCAAGGCCTGCAAAATGAATTTCCTTAGCCCTCAGGGTAGGGCCTATTTGATCGCAGATCCAGCGATCACGATCTGTCAGGGGTCGAGCAACGCCAGAGCCGCCAGCAGCCAGATTGCCACGCGTTTCGCCAGACGAGGGAATACGTGCCAAAACATGATCTACGGGGTAGCCGTTAATCATTAAAATGCGTTTATCGCCATCTTTAATCGCGGGCAGATAACGTTGTACCATAATTTGTTGTTGGCCAAACTCAGTAAGGGTTTCAATAATCACATTGAGGTTAGGCTCATGTTTGCGAGCGCGAAAAATAGACGCACCCCCCATACCGTCAAGGGGTTTAAAAATAACATCCCCATGGTGCGCATGAAAGGCCTTGAGTACCTTGGCATCGCTAGCGACAAGCACCTCTGGACAGCATTCTGGGAACTGCGTGGCAAATAACTTTTCGTTACAATCACGCAGGCTTTGGGGTTTATTGATAATCAAAGCCCCAGCATCTTCAGCTTGGCTGAGTAGGTAGGTGGTGTGCAAAAATTGGCTATCAAAAGGAGGGTCTTTGCGCATTAAAATAACGTCTAGGTCGCCTAAGGGTAGTGCCTGTGGTGGGTCTAGATCGTAAAAATGATGCGGCTCACGCATAACCCTGAGCTGAGACATCAGCGCCATAGCAACGCCTTGTTCGGCATACAGGTGTTGTGGTTCCATATAAAACAATTGCCAGCCTAGATCTTGGGCGGCCCAAAGCATCGCTAAGGAGCTGTCTTTTTTGTAGTTGATGTGATGGATTGGATCCATAACAATGCCTAGGCGTATAGTCATCCGTTTTATGTCTCAGTTAGCGTGCGTTAAAGGTCGCCCCAAAAATATTGCAGCAAAGTTAAGGCTGCTATAGGTGCTGTTTCTGTGCGAAGTATACGTGGCCCTAAACTTAGCCCAGTGTAGCCATGTGTTTGAGCGTGCTCAACTTCCTCTTGAGTTAATCCACCCTCGGGGCCCACTAGTAAGGCGCAGCTAGAAGGTTTTGTTTTCGACTCTAAGCCTTTAGTTTGGTGAGGATGTAACACTAGCTTAACATCGGCTAGCGTATTTTGTATCCAAGTATCTAAAGTTTGTGGAGCATGAATGCAGGGGATGTCGATACGGCCGCTCTGTTCACAGGCGCTGATGGCGATCTGTTGCCAGTGGGCGATGCGCTTAGTTTGACGTTGAGGGTCGAGTTTAACCTCACAGCGGCTACTAAAAAGAGGGGTGATTTCATTGACTCCAAGTTCAGTGGCTTTTTGAATAGCGTAGTCCATACGCTCACCACGAGACATGACCTGCCCTAAATGGGTATGCAGCACTGACGGTTGTGGCCCCACCAGAGTAGCGGTCACAAAAACACTAACAAGCTTCTTGCTAGCGTTGGTAATGTGAGCGCTCACTTGCTCGCCAGTATCATTGAAAAGGATAACTTGCTGTTTTTCCTGCATGCGCAGAACCTTGCCTATATAGTGCCTAGCCGCTGCTTCGAGCTCAATGGTTTGCTCTAAAGGCAGTGGCTGTGGTGTATACAGGCGAGGTATGCGCATGGTTTATATGCCAGCCGCCTTGCGTAAAGCTTCGGCTTTATCCGTGTGTTCCCAGGTGAAATTTGGGTTATCACGGCCAAAGTGGCCATAGGCCGCTGTGTCACGGTAGATGGGGCGCTTTAAATCTAACATTTCTACCAAGCCACCGGCCTTAAGGTCAAAATGATCACGCACTAGGGCTTCAATTTCCCGGTCACTGATCTTGCCACTGCCAAAAGTATCAAGGCTAATAGAGGTGGGTTCAGCGACGCCAATGGCATAGGAAATTTGAATTTCACAACGCTCGGCTAGGCCTGAAGCGACAATATTTTTTGCCACATAGCGGCCGGCATAGGCTGCGCTGCGGTCGACTTTGGAAGGGTCTTTGCCAGAAAATGCACCGCCACCGTGACGTGCCATGCCACCATAGGTATCGACAATGATCTTGCGTCCGGTTAAGCCGCAATCGCCTACTGGACCGCCAATAACAAAGTTACCCGTTGGGTTAATGTGGTACTGGGTGTCTGCAGTAAGCCAGTGAGCAGGGATAACTGGCAAGATAATGTGCTCCATGACTGCACTGCGCAGACTCTCTAGGTCGATGTCGTCGCTGTGTTGTGTGGACAGCACTACGGCATCCACAGACATGGGCTTACCATCGCTGCCATAGCGAAAAGTCAATTGGCTTTTAGCGTCTGGGCGTAACCAAGGCAAGGTGCCATCTTTGCGCACTTTTGCCTGCTGTTGCATGAGCTTATGTGCATAGTGTATGGGTGCTGGCATGAGGCTTTCAGTTTCATTGCTGGCATAGCCAAACATGAGGCCTTGGTCGCCAGCGCCTTGTTCTTTGTTACTATCGGTGCTTTCATCAACGCCCATGGCAATGTCGGAAGACTGTTTGCCAATGGCATTTAAAATAGCACATGAGGCGCCATCAAAGCCCATATCAGAAGATGTATAGCCGATGTCTTTGATCACCCCGCGCACAATCTCTTCTATGTCTACCCAAGAGTTAGTGCGGACTTCGCCGGCCACCAGAACGAGTCCAGTTTTAATCAGGGTTTCTACGGCAACACGGGATTCAGGGTCTTTTTCCAACATAGCATCAAGGATGGCATCGGAAATTTGATCGGCGATTTTATCGGGGTGTCCTTCGGATACTGATTCGGAGGTAAATAGAGTGTATTGGTTCATAACCATGCCTCGTAATTGAATGTTAATGGATGCTTTACGCAAACCTTTAACAGTGACTTAATTACCAGCCTAGAACATTGTTCTGGCGAGTGCCTGTGGTACTGCGGAGTAGGTTGCAGAACCGGCGCTTATTATAGGCCAGTGGCTATAGGAATGCATGGTTTTTTATGACTAAATTAGCAGCTTAACAAAGGCTGTCGATGCTTAGCCATTAATAGTGCTGGTCTTTACAAGGTGGCAGAGTTTCAAGGCTTTAGGGTCATAAATATAGAGGGCCTTTAACAGTCGTTATCAATAGGCTGCCAAGCAAGCTAAAACCACCATTGAGCATGGTTTAGGTGGCTAAGCCGTGCTCACTTTAGGTAGTCCAATGGCCAAGTATCGTGGCTAGGGTAGGATGAGAGGGTATGGCAGCAGAATAAGCCTCCGCGTTAGCGTTGAACCTCATTAACTGCAGATTCACGGCTTAAAGTGCGCTTTTCTGCTATGAGGAATGTCTTGCCGCTGAGCCTCTTGCATAGCCTGCAAGCGGCTGACCCCGATGTCCTTTAACCTTTCCACGGACAGGTCTGCTAACTGGCGTCGTTCTCTGGCTAGGCTGCGTTTAAGTTTTCGAGTCTGAAGAGTGTGTTCAACCCAAAACCGCAATTGGGTGAGGGCAAATGAAGTGCTCAAAACTGAAGTGTGTGTGCCTTTTTTAGCCGAACTTGTCATGATGCCTCCTATCAATATTTGTGATGTAAAGTGTATATATACAACTTATATTGACTATAAGGCTGTTCTGGAGTATAAGTAAATCGAATAATATTGATCACCGTGTTCACAAAATATGATGAAAAAAAATCGTTTACTAAATCTTGATCTAGCCACTTTACGTAGTTTTATTAATATTGCGGAGTCGGGGAGTATGACCCGCGCAGCCGCCCGCTTATTCATGACTCAGTCAGCTATTAGTATGCAAATTAAACGTTTAGAAGCAAGTCTAGGGCTGGTTGTGTTTGAGCGCACAGCGGCTGGCATGGTGACCACAAATGCGGGTGAGCAGTTACTTGGCTATGCCCTTCGTTTGTTGGACATTAATGATGAAGCAGTAGGGCGCCTGACTTCGGTAGATTATGCAGGCAAGCTGAGATTAGGCATTCCTAGTGATATTATCTACCCGCGCATGCCTGATATCTTGAAGCAGTTTAGCCGTGACCACCCAAGGGTTCAGGTGACTTTGTCTTGCACCAATTCCAAGTTGCTAAAGCAACAGTTTAGCCAAGGTCTGCAGGACGTTATTTTAACCACCGAAACTAACCCTGGGGACAATGGGCAGGTCATAGGTTCTGAAAGCCTAATCTGGACCGGTGCTGTGGACGGCAGTGCCTGGAAGCAGCGCCCTTTGCCCGTTGGAATTTCAAAAAATAGCGCTTTTTGGCCGAGCGTCATTAAGGGCTTAGAAGCGGTTGCAATGGAATGGGTTAACTTAGTTAGCACTGAGGACCACATGGCCATTGATGCGATGACTGCAGCCGATCTGTGTGTGGGAGTTGAACTCGGCTCTACTCAGATTGCTGGACGCAGCCCCATAGATCATCGTGGTTTATTGCCCGCATTGCCTGATTACTCAATTGTCATGTATCGTGCTGAAACATCTTCCACACCCATGGTGAACGAGCTGTTGGGATACTTACAAAGAGGTTACGCATAACCAAAACCCTGCTGTAGTGTCAGATTGGGGCTTGGAGGTTAGGCCTCTGCTAACGAGCTTAAGCTGTATTGTGGTTGTTTTAACTCACCGTATGTTTGAGGAGTAGATTGGATGACAGATGAAAAAACCATTGCGGCTTACAACACTCAGGTAGAGCGTTATGCAACCATGGTTGATGGACTCACAGTGGACCCCACATTGCTGGGTTTTATTGATCGTTTTAAGGCGTCTGACTATATTCTTGATCTAGGTTGTGGCCCTGCTATTGCCTCTGCAGTCATGCGTGGCAGAGGCCTAGGCGTAGATGCCGTGGATGCTGCTGAAGCCATGGTCAGGTTAGCCAACGATAAATTTTCTATCGGCGCACGCCAAGCACAGTTTAGCGACATTAATAGCAATGACCTTTATCACGGTGTTTGGGCCAACTTCAGTTTATTGCATGCTCAGCCGCAAGACTTAGGGCCCATTTTATTGGCCCTACACAGGGCTTTAAAACCCCAAGGTTTGCTGCACGTGGGCATGAAGTTGGGCCAAGGTTCAAGGCGAGATAAATATGGCCGTTATTATGCTTATTACTCGCAAGCTGAATTAGAAAGCCATGTTAAAAGCGCAGGCTTTTCTATTGAGCAGATAGAACTTGGCGAAGCTGTGGGCATGGCTGGAGATATGGAAGCTTGGATCGCATTGACTGGGGTAGCTCAATAAGTGGCGGTAAGTTTTGCACTCGTGTATTAATTCAGAGTTCTGATAAGTCAGGGCCCAGATAACTCAGCGCCCAGATAAGTCATGGTCCTGAGTCAAGTCTGCTTAGCGGTGCCATTATCTGTGAATCGTCTGTGAATCGTTGAGATCAGTTATAAAATGCTGTTTATTACCCTAGAAACAGATTTGTTGATTGTGTCTTAGGCTTGAGTAAGGGAAAATACACGCCTTAATTTAGTACACAATTGGTGTATTTAACCTTTTTAAAGGACGTTTTCCATGCCTACCCGTCGCGATTTAGCTAATGCCATCCGAGCCCTTAGTATGGACGCTGTCCAACAAGCTAACTCTGGTCATCCAGGAGCCCCCATGGGCATGGCAGATATCGCTGAAGTTTTATGGAATGACTTCATGAGCCATAACCCGGCTAACCCAGAATGGCTCAACCGAGATCGCTTTGTCTTGTCCAATGGCCATGGTTCTATGTTGCTTTATTCACTGTTGCACTTGAGTGGCTATGAGCTATCCATCGATGATGTGAAAAACTTCCGTCAGCTACACTCCAAAACCGCTGGCCACCCTGAATACGGCTATGCACCGGGTATTGAAACAACCACTGGTCCTTTAGGTCAGGGCGTCACCAATGCCATTGGTATGGCTTTGGCAGAAAAAACCTTGGCCGCTCAATTTAACCGTCCGGGTCACAATGTGATTGACCACCACACCTACACCTTTTTAGGTGACGGCTGTCTGATGGAAGGCGTGTCTCATGAAGCCTGTTCTTTGGCGGGTACCTTGGGCATAGGTAAGCTGATTGCCTTTTATGATGACAATGGTATTTCTATTGATGGCGAAGTAGCAGGTTGGTTTACTGACGATACCCCTAAGCGTTTTGAAGCCTACGGTTGGCAGGTCATTCCTGCCATCGATGGGCATGATGCTGATGCTTTATTTGCCGCCATTGAAGCCGCTAAGGCAAACACAGATCAACCGACCTTAATTTGCTGCAAAACCATCATTGGCTTTGGCTCACCTAACAAGGAAGGCAAAGAAGATTGCCACGGTGCACCACTAGGTGCTGATGAAATCACCTTAACGCGTAAAGAACTAGGTTGGACCTACGGTGCGTTTGATATTCCAGCCGACATTTACGAAGAGTGGAACGCAGTTGACGCGGGTGATGATGCCGAACAAATTTGGAACCGTGCTTTTTCTGCCTACCATCAAGCGCACCCAGAATTGGCAGCCGAACTGCTGCGCCGCGTAGCAGGGGATCTGCCAGCAGACTTTGAAGCCCAAGCCCAAACCTATGTTGAGCAGTTGCAAGCTGAAGGTTCTAACCTTGCCAGCCGTAAGGCCTCACAAAACACGATTAATGCTTTTGGGCCGTTATTACCAGAGTTATTAGGGGGTTCTGCCGACCTTGCAGGATCTAACTTAACCAAATGGTCAGGTTCTAAAGGCATCACTAAAACAGATGCCAGTGGTAACTATGTGTATTACGGCGTGCGTGAGTTTGCCATGTCTGCCATGATGAACGGTATGGCTTTGCACGGTGGATTTATTCCTTACGGAGCGACTTTTCTAGTGTTTATGGAGTACGCCCGCAATGCTGTGCGTATGGCCGCACTAATGCGCCAGCGTGTGTTGTTTGTTTATACTCACGACTCTATAGGTTTAGGTGAAGATGGTCCAACTCACCAGCCGGTGGAACAAATAGCAAACCTACGTTTAACGCCTCATTTGGACACTTGGCGTCCCTGTGACACGGTTGAGTCGGCAGTGGCATGGAAAACCGCGTTACAACGCACTGATGGCCCGTCAGCTTTGATATTTTCGCGCCAAAATTTGGCTCACCAGCAGCGAGATAGTGCTCAATTAGCCAACGTTGCCCGAGGAGGTTACATTCTGCAAGATTGTGAAGGTACTCCAGAAGCCATCATAATTGCCACGGGTTCTGAAGTGGGTATTGCTCAACAAGCTACAGATGCGCTCACTATTCAAGGCCACAAAGTACGTTTGGTGTCGATGCCTTGCACTGAGGTATTTGAACGCCAAGATGCGTCTTATCAGGCTCTTGTATTACCTGCCACTGTGACGGCCCGTGTTGCTATTGAAGCGGCTCATGCAGATTATTGGTATAAATACGTTGGCTTAGCGGGCAAGGTCATTGGTATGACTGATTTTGGTGCCTCTGCACCGGCTAATGAATTGTTTGAAATCTATGGGTTCACAGTTGACAATATTACTGCCACCGTAACTGAACTTTTGTAACGGGTGCCAGATAATGCAACCAGCTAAACGCATTGCGATCAACGGTTATGGCCGCATTGGCCGTGCCGTGCTGCGGGCTATTGTGGAACGTGGCCTGCAACAGCAATTACAAGTGGTGGCCATTAATGATTTAGGTATTGCCGAATCTGTGGTTTATGAAACCCGCTACGATTCCGTGCATGGTGCTTTTCCGGCCACCATAGAAGCCACAGAGCGAGGTATGCAAGTACTCACTCCTGAGGCGGCTATCAACATTGATTTACTGCAAGTAGGTGATGCAACAGCCTTGCCTTGGGACGACTTAAACATTGATTTAGTGTTGGAGTGTTCTGGCAAAATGAGCGAACGCAAGTTGGCGCAACAACACCTGAACTCTGGTGCTGGTAAAGTATTGATTGGTGCTGCGGCGGGAACAGAGGTGGATCTCACGGTTGTTTATGGCATTAACCATGATCAGCTTAAACCATGGCACCGTATTGTTTCTAACGCCTCCTGTACGACCAACTGCATGGCTCCCGTACTGAAACCTTTAAATGATACTATCGGTATAGAAGATGGTTTGATGACCACTATTCATGCCTATACTAATGGCCAAGTTCTCACTGATACCGTCATCGATAAGACGGATCTGCGGCGTGGTCGTTCCGCCACTCAATCTATGATTCCCACATCCACCCATGCCACGGAAGCCTTAGGCTGGGTATTACCAGAATTAGCTGATAAAATTACAGGTATCTCCATGCGAGTGCCTACCATTAATGTGTCTGTGGTGGATTTAGTCTTTCGTCCCAGTCGTGATGTCACGGTGGCCGAAGTCAATCAAATTATAGCTGATGCCGTGGCCAACGACAGTCATGATGTATTGGGTTATAACCAGCAACCGTTAGTGTCTATCGACTTTAATCATTGTTCAAAATCAGCCACCTTTGACGCCACGCAAACCATGAAGATGGGCCAGCTTATTAAAATTTTAGCTTGGTACGATAACGAATGGGGCTACGCTAATCGGATGATTGATGTGGCCTTGGCGATGCTTAACTTAGATCGATTAACTGCTCAGGAAAACCCATGACCATCATCAAAATGACCGACTTAGATTTACGTGGTCAACGGGTGTTGATCCGTGAAGACCTTAATGTGCCTATCAAAGACGGTACAGTGAGCAGTGATGCGCGCTTAAGAGCGGCCTTGCCGACAATTAAAATGGCCTTGCAGTTAGGCGCAAAAGTGATGGTGACGTCTCATTTAGGTCGCCCCAAAGAAGGCGTTTATGAAGAGCAATTTTCGTTGGCCCCCGTGGCAGACTACCTAGGTGAGCAATTGCAATGTCATGTGCGCTTGCAAAAAGATTGGTTAAACGGTGTAGATATTGCTGATGGTGAATTGGTGCTGTTGGAAAACTGTCGTTTTAATGTGGGTGAAAAAGCCAATGACGACACCTTGGCCCAAAAAATGGCGGCCTTGTGTGACGTTTATGTAAACGATGCTTTTGGTACCGCTCACCGAGCTCAGGAGAGTACCCATGGTATCGCAAAATTTGTAAAAACAGCCTGTGCTGGGCCTTTGTTGTTAGCCGAGCTAGATGCCCTGGCAAAGGCCTTAGATAACCCTAAACGACCGCTGGTTGCCATTGTTGGGGGCTCCAAAGTGTCAACTAAGCTGACTGTGCTAGAAACTCTATCTGACAAAGTTGATCAATTGATTGTGGGTGGTGGCATAGCCAATACCTTTTTAGCAGCAGCAGGCTTTGCTGTGGGCAAGTCGCTATACGAACCCAACTTGGTAGCCAATGCCAAAGCCTTGATGCAGAAAACGGCCATCCCATTGCCGACGGACGTCGTCACTGCAAAAGAATTTAGTCAAACTGCGGTGGCAACCACTAAAAGCGCAGCTGATGTGACGGCCGATGATATGATTATGGATGTAGGCCCAGCCACGGCTCAACACTTGGCTGGCATTCTCAAAGACGCCGGTACCATTATTTGGAATGGGCCACTTGGGGTGTTTGAATTCGACCAGTTTGGTGGTGGTACCCAACTTTTGTCCCACGCGATTGCCGCATCATCTGCATTTTCTATCGCGGGTGGGGGTGATACACTGGCGGCCGTAGACAAGTACGATATTGCTGATCAAGTGTCTTATATTTCCACAGGTGGTGGTGCGTTCCTTGAATTTGTAGAAGGCAAAGAATTGCCTGCAGTGGCCATTTTAGAGCAACGTGGCCTGTAATTAGAATTAACTTACCTTAAATGGAGAACACTCATGGCTTTAGTCAGCATGCGTCAACTATTAGATCACGCCGCAGAGCATAGTTACGGTATCCCAGCCTATAATGTCAACAATCTAGAGCAAATGCGTGCCATCATGCAGGCAGCTGATGCATCCGATAGCCCCGTAATTGTGCAGGCCTCAGCGGGTGCGCGTAAATATGCCGGTTCAAACTTTCTAAAGCACATGATCTTGGCGGCCATTGAAGAATTTCCCCATATTCCTGTGTGCATGCATTTAGACCATGGCAATTCGGCATCGACCTGCCAGCGTGCCATTGCTATGGGCTTCTCGTCGGTGATGATGGATGGCTCTTTAGGTGAAGATTCTAAAACCCCAACCAGCTATGACTATAATGTAGCTGTCACTAAACGCACGGTAGAAATGGCTCATGCGTGTGGTGTTTCGGTGGAAGGTGAGCTCGGCTGTTTGGGCTCTTTGGAAACGGGTGAAGCGGGCGAAGAAGATGGTGTTGGCGCGGTTGGAAAGTTAACCTTAGAGCAGATGCTAACCGATCCAGATGAAGCGGTAGACTTTGTTGCCAAAACTAAAGTGGATGCCCTAGCGATTGCCTGTGGAACCAGTCATGGTGCCTATAAATTTACCCGCCCACCCACAGGTGACATTTTAGCCATAGACCGCATTCGCGAAATTCATAGTAAAATCCCCAATACCCATCTTGTCATGCATGGTTCTTCTTCTGTACCCCAGGATTGGCTCGCTGTGATCAATGAATTTGGTGGTGCCATCCCAGAGACCTATGGTGTGCCCGTAGAGAAGATCGTAGAAGGCATTAAGCATGGCGTGCGTAAGATTAATATTGATACGGATTTGCGCTTGGCCTCTACCGGTGCCGTGCGTCGTTTCTTAGCTGAAAACCCAAGTGAGTTTGACCCACGTAAATTCCTTACGGTGACGATGACTGCGATGCAGGCCCTTTGCCAGGACCGTTACGAGGCATTTGGTGCGGCTGGTAATGCGAGTAAGATTCGTGCCGTTGGCTTAGAAGCGATGGCCGACATGTACGGCGTATAAAGCCACTAACGTGCACTGCACTAGGGTAAGGTCAATCGCAGGTTATCGATGAGCCTTGCCTTACCTAAATAAGCCGCGGCCACAATGACCAGTTTTCTGTCTTCTTTAGATGCGGCTTGTAGGTCATTCTGGCGACAAATTTTAAAGTAGTCGCGGGTAAAGCCGGCCGCTTCGAGCTGGCATTGCGCCTGTTCTTCTAGCTTTAATAGGTCAGTTTCTCCAGCTTCAAGGGCCACTCGACAAGCGACTAAACAAACATATAATTGACATGCTCGCCCTAATTCCTCTTCACTTAGGTAACCATTGCGCGAACTTAATGCTAAGCCAGTTTCGGCGCGCGCTATAGGTGCGCCAATGACGTTAACAGGCAAGCAAAGGTCATCGGTCATTTGTTGAATCACCAAAAATTGCTGGTAATCTTTGAGTCCGAAAATAGCAACATCTGGCTGTACAATGCCAAATAATTTGCTCACTACCGTCGCCACCCCGGTAAAATGCCCTGGTCGACTGGCACCGCACAAAAGACCCTCTAAGTGAGGAACGCTGACTAAGGTCAAGCTGATGTGAGTGGTGGGGTACATTTCATCCACCGTTGGTGCAAATAATACATGACAGCCTCGGCTCATTAGTTTTTCTTGGTCGGCCATAAAAGTACGTGGGTAACCATTAAAATCTTCGCCTGGACCAAATTGAAGAGGATTGACAAAAATACTGGCAACCACAAGGTCAGCTTCTTCTAGAGCCCGGTCGATGAGCTGCAAGTGGCCTTCATGGAGATTACCCATAGTAGGCACAAAAGCAATGACCTTATGATCTAACTTGGCTTGCCAAAGATGGCTACGGAGTTGGTTGATACTGTCGATGGTATGCATAGGTATAATGTCGAAGATTTAGCTGAAACAATGTTCTGGGGCTGGAAAAACACCTGCTTTTACCTCTGCCACATAGGCTTCTAAGGCTTTGAGGATATCACCTTCTTGATGTAAGTAGTTCTTCACAAAGCGCGCAGGTTTGCCTGATGTAATGCCTAATATGTCATAAATAACAAGCACTTGTGCGTCGGTATCTGGGCCAGCTCCAATGCCGATAACAGGTACTGACACCGCTTGGGTGATGGCTTTGCCTAAACTACTGGGAACACATTCTAATAAAATCATACTCGCCCCTGCCGCTTCTAACTCCACGGCTTCATTGAGTAGATTAGCCGCATGTTCTGGGGTTTTTCCTTGCACTCGATAACCCCCCAACTTGTGCACGGCTTGGGGTGTAAGTCCTAAGTGGGCGCACACAGGAATACCCTGTTCAAAGAGCTTCTGCACGGTATCCTTGAGCCATAGTCCACCCTCTAACTTAACAATTTGAGCGCCTGCCTGCATTAAATCGGCAGCGTTGGTCATGGCTTGTTCGATGGTGCGGTAGCTCATAAATGGCATATCAGCCATAATTAGACTTTCACTATTGCCGGCTTCTACACACCGGGTGTGATACACCATGTGCTCCATAGTCACAGGGAGTGTCGAATCGTGGCCTTGCAAGACCATGCCCAAAGAATCACCTACCAATATGATATCAATACCGGCTTGATTGACCCGCTGGGTAAAGCTAGCATCATAACTGGTAATACATGTTGCCTTTTCACCGGCTTTTTTTAGGCACATTAGGCTGTGCAGCGTGGTCTTAGACATGGTGTATTGGCTCCAAATGGCTGGGTAGTGGGGTGGCTTGTGGGTTAGTGATCAAGGCAGATCAAGCCGTCTATCGGGCATTTCTTTAATAGCTCTTGGATCATAGTGCCGTTGGGTAGGGCTAAATCTGGACACAGTTCGAGTAATGGACCGATCACAAAATCACGCTGACTTAATTCAGCGTGGGGTACCGTTAAACGGGGGTGCTGAATGCTTTGATTACCAAATAAAAGTAGGTCTAAGTCAAGCGTACGTGGCCCCCAATGGCGTGCTCGCACCCGTTGGTGCTGATGCTCTATGGCCTGCAATTCGTCAAGCAAAGCAAGTGGCTCAAGGGTGGTTGCCAGTATAACCACGGCATTAATAAAATCGTCCTGGTCTTGAGGGCCTACAGGCTTGCTCAAATAGAGCTTAGACGCTAATAACAGTTGACTTTGTGGCAGCTTTTTAAGTTCCTCTAGAGCCTGCCTAACGTGGCCCTGTGGGTGATCAAGATTGCTGCCTAAGCCAATGTATGCGTTAACCATCTTCGCTCTCTTTTGGTTTTTTGGGTGCGCGTTTTTTGGGCGCTGCTTTACCGAGTTCTTTAGTCATTTGCTCGCGCCTTTCACCACTAGCAAATTGGTACTCAGTCCACCACTCACCGAGGTTGTCGAGTTCTTCACCACTGGCTTCACGTAATAATATAAAATCATAAGCCGCTCTGAAGCGTTTATTATCAACCAGTTCTGCTGCCCGACTGCCGTGGCGTCGTGGCAGCCTTAGCTGCATGTCCCATATTTCCTTCATTGGGGTGCTAAAGCGGCGTGGAATAGAAGTCCGTTTAACTTGCTGCAATATGACCTCTTGGGCTGCTTGATGCATGGCCGGGATGGGTGGCATATTGCGAATATGTGACAGTCTTTGTTGTAAGGGGTGCCATAGCAACGCAGCCAATAAGTAAGCTGGGGTGACACTCTTGCCTTGAGCAATACGTTCATCTGAATTACGCAGGGCTAAAATCACAAAATCTTCCACTTGAAAGTCTTCTGAAGTGTCATTTTCTATGGCAGCGTCAGTAGCGGGGAATAAGAACTTAAACAAGTCAAAATCGCGCAAAAGATAATAGGTTTGTTCACCATTGCCAGACAGAAGCAGTTTTAATATTTCTTCAAACATGCGCGCGGCAGGAATGGGTTCCAATAAATGGCCTAAAGTATGAATGGGCTCTGCCGTAGCGGGGTCAATTTCAAAGTCTAGCTTAGCCGCAAACCGGATCGCCCTTAGCATACGCACAGGGTCTTCTCGGTAACGAGCTTGAGGATCACCAATCATGCGGATGCTACGTTTTTCGATGTCTTCGATACCACCCGCAAAGTCATGGATAGTGAAGCCATTAATATTGTAATACATGGCGTTAATGGTAAAGTCTCGACGCATAGCGTCGTCATCAACGGTGCCGTACACATTGTCACGCAATAACATGCCATTTTCGGCTTGTTTGGCTTGATTACTGTTGTCACTGCTAAGATGGCTGGCTCTAAAGGTAGCCACTTCGATCACTTCACGGCCAAAACGCACATGCACTAGGCGAAAACGACGGCCAATAAGAATGGAGTTCCTAAACAGTTTATGCACTTGTTCTGGGTGCGCGTCGGTGGCGATGTCGAAATCTTTGGGTTGTTTGCCCAACAGAATGTCACGTACCCCTCCACCTACCAAAAACCCTTGGTAACCCGCATCCTTAAGCCGATAAAGCACCTTAAGGGCATTGTCGCTAATGTCGCGGCGCGAAATATCATGATGATCACGCGTTATGATATTGGGCCCTTTAGGCGCTGCAGCTGCCGGTTGGTCGCCTTTGACCATGTTAACCAGCTTAGAAATAAAACCCATAGAAGTCTTCAACTCAGTTCGGTGAAAAATCAAAAAACAAATATAGCGCGCATTCTACCACTGCCTAGCGAGCTAGACAAAGGCAATAGGATCCTGCATGCGTTTAGGCACAGCCTCCAGATCCCATTGCGTGACGGCCCAAGCCAATTGCTCAGCCACTGGCGCTTGGCGCAGGCTGCAGGGCATCGCTTGGCCCAAGCGCTCTAAAGCCTCAGATAATAAAGCGGGGGCCTGTGTGATGTCTAATGGCGCCGCTAAATTTTGTTTGCTAAGTTTTTGTCCTTGGTTATTGGTAATGATGGGAAGATGCCCGTAAATGGGTTGTTTATAGCCTAGGCAAGTCTGTAACCAAACTTGCCTAGGCGTTTGCTGATACAGATCACTACCGCGGATAATATGGCTTATTTTTTGTTCAGCGTCATCCACCACAACCGCTAGCTGGTAAGAGAATAACTGATCTTTTCGCTGCACTATAAAATCACCAACTTCATTGGCTAAATGTTGGGTTTGGGGGCCGATGATGACATCGTTTACAGTAATGTTGTTGGCAGGCAAAGTAATCCGCATAGCGACTTGTTTTTGGGTGGGTGGGTCGGTTAGGCAGTTGCATTTATAAAGGGGGTCGGTGTGAAATTGCGCCCGACTGCAACTGCAGGCATAAATATGTCCCTGCTGTCTCAGCAATTCTAGGGCACCAAAGTAGGCTTGCTGGCGCTGGCTCTGCAGCATAAGCTCGCCATCCCAATGCAGCCCAAAGGTGTCTAGGCAGGATAGAATGCTGTCAATGGAACCGGGGGCAGTGCGGGGAGGGTCTAGATCTTCTATACGGACTAACCAAAGACCTTTGTGAGCTCGTGCGTCTAGGTAACTCGCGACGGCAGCAATTAGAGAACCAAAATGCAAAGGCCCACTTGGCGTTGGAGCAAAGCGGCCTGCATAGTTCATCTGGTGCCTATTTACCGAGCTGCTTCTCTTTGATCTCTGCAAGGGTTTTGCAGTCAATGCATAAAGTCGCAGTAGGCCGAGCCTCTAGCCGACGGATGCCTATTTCAACACCACAAGTGTCACAATAGCCGTATTCGTCTTGTTCAATCAGCTCAAGCGTATCGTTAATTTTATTGGTCAACTTGCGTTCACGGTCTCGAGCTCTGAGCTCAAGAGAGAACTCTTCTTCCTGACTGGCACGATCATTTGGGTCAGCAAAATTAGCAGCGTCTTCCTTTAAGTGGTTAACGGTGCGGTCGACCTCTTCCATTAAGTCTTGTTTCCAGGCGTACAAGATCTCTTTAAAGTGATCTCGCTGGTCTGAACTCATGTAGTCCTCACCGTTTTTTACCTTATAAGGGGTAAAATGCTTTAACAGTGATGCATTTGTATCTGGCATAACTTGATTCGTTTTTGAGGGCGGTAGCTTTTAGTATAAATCTAAAATCTATTGCCAAATTACTATGTATGATTTAAGGCCGAAAAAATAGCAGAATAATGTTAATAAATCTAGTCAAAATGGACCTATGTTGGATATATTTCCAGTTATGATTCTTAATAATGCCAATAGTTAGAGTCTTTTCGTATATAATTCATAGGCTTTGGCGTCTTTACATACCATTTTTCTAAAGTAGGGCAAAATTTAAAAAAATTCACCTGCACCGATTTTTTTTTAATAATCAGATCTATAAATGAAATTTTTACGACCATTACATGCCGGTAGTTTAAAGCAACGTTATAAGCGTTTTTTGGCCGATGTGGAAACGCCAGACGGGGCGTTAATAACCATTCACTGCCCTAACACGGGCTCTATGAAAAACTGTGCTGAACCTAATAGCCGGGTTTGGTTCTGGGATTCGGCCAACGCCAAGCGTAAATATGCTTGCACTTGGGAGTTGGTGGAAATAGAAGGGCGTTTCTTGGCGTGTATCAATACCCAGCGCGCCAATGGCTTAGTTGTGGAAGCGATAAATAACGCTACAATTATGCCATTGCAAGGCTATGGTAAGTTGCAAACGGAAGTAAAGTACGGCCAAGAAAACAGCCGTATTGATATCTTCTTAAGCCAACATAAACACTTGCCAGACTGTTATGTTGAGGTAAAAAATGTCACTCTTATGACCAGTCAAGGTCAAGGCCTGTTTCCTGATGCGGTTACCGAGCGCGGGCGCAAACATCTTCGTGAATTGGTGCATATGGTGGCGCAAGGCCAGCGTGCAGTTTTGGTGTATTGTGTGGCCCATACGGGCATAACTCAAGTTGCGCCAGCATGGGAGGTGGACCCCGCTTATGCAGAAACCTTGGTGTGGGCCATAGAGCAAGGTGTGGAAGTCATGGCTTACGGTGCAGCGATTAGCTTAACTGAAATGAGCTTAGTGCGTGTTGTACCGTTAACCATGAGGCCAAAGGTTTAGCCTAGTGGGATAATGCAATAGATTTTGTCATCACGTTCTTCTACGCTTAAGCGAGTGAGAGACTTTCGATGACATGGCCCGCTGATACAGAGCCCCTGTTCTATGGTAAACAGAGCCCCGTGAGAGGCGCATTGAATAAATTGTTTATCATCGTCCAAAAATTGGTTGGGCAGCCATTCTAAAGGCTGTTTACGGTGAGGGCAGCTGTTGTGATAGGCCACCACTTGGCCTTGATGGCGTACGATAAATAGATTGGTGTCGTCTATAATAAAGCCTCGGCTTTGGCCTTCCTCAATCTGGTCACTGTTAATAAGCAGTGTGGGTTTTTGAGCTACAGACATAAGCGTGATCAAACTAAGGAATGAATTGGTGGTTAGCATAACAGAATTGAGACAAGACATTGACTAAGCGACGAGCGAGTAAGAGAGCCAGTGCAAAAAAATCGGTAGGGTGGATATCTTGGTTGTGGCTCTTCAAGTTCGCCACGGTCTTAATGGTGTTGGGCACTGTTGCATTGGTGTACCTTGATGCCCAGATTAGGCATCGCTTCGAGGGTCATCGATGGTCTTTGCCAGCTAAAGTTTATGCGCGCCCATTGGAACTTTTTACAGGCCAACAACTGGCTGAGGGGCAGTTAGCCTATGAGCTCACTCAGTTAGGTTATCGTTGGGTGGAAGAGGCCAAAGCGCCGGGACAAGTACAAAAAACGACTCAAGGAATGACCATTCATAGCCGCGGATTTCGCTTTGCTGATAGTGATGAAAAAGGCTATGTGGTAGAGGTGAGTCTGCAGCAAAATAAGATTATTGGTTTGCGCCAAAGCTCTGGCGCAAGCATGGCCTTATTAAGGCTCGAACCACAATTAGTGGGAGGTATTTATCCGGCCCACAACGAAGACCGAGAGTTGATTCAGTTGCATGAACTACCTAATGGGTTTATTGAGACTTTGTTGGCAGTTGAAGACCGTCAGTATTATTCTCATTATGGCATCTCTCCATGGGGTATTGCCCGAGCCATGTGGGCCAACCTTAAGGCGGGCGCTGTAGTGCAAGGTGGGAGTACCTTAACCCAGCAACTGGTTAAGAACTTTTACCTTACCGATCAGCAAACATTATGGCGTAAACTCATTGAAGCTCCCATGGCGCTATTGTTAAATATTCATTACAGCAAAGACGAAGTACTAGAGGTTTACCTTAATGAAGTATTTGCTGGGCAAGCGGGTAAGCGAGCTATTCATGGCTTTGGTCTTGCTAGTCGGTTTTATTTTGGTCAGCCTGTCGGTGAACTTAAACTACACCAGGTGGCTTTATTGGTCGGTTTAGTTAAAGGCCCGTCCTATTATAATCCCCAAAGACACCCAGAAAGAGCCCTTAAAAGACGTAACTTGGTATTGTCTGTTTTAGCTCAGCAAGGGGTGATTTCAAATGCCCAGAAAATCAATTATCAGGCGTTGCCGTTGGATCTGACTGAGGCCAGTCAGGTAAGCCGCTACCCCGCTTACATGGATCTAGTCAGGCAGCAGTTAAAGCAACATTATCAAGCCTCCGCTTTATCCAGCCATGGTTTGCGCATTTTCACTAGTTTAGATCCATGGGTGCAACATCAAGCCGATAGGGCTATGTTAGAACAAGTAAAGCAGCTTAAGCAGCGTCATGGCGATATAGAAGGCTTGCAAGGTGCAGTCGTGGTAAGCCATAGAGACAGTGGCGAGTTGTTAGCCCTTGTGGGTGATTACAACGCCGGCTACGCAGGTCATAATTGGGCCTTAGACACGAGTCGACAAGTGGGGTCGTTGTTAAAACCGGTGGTTCACTTAGCCGCTCTAGAAACGGGTCGCTATACCCCAGCCACTATGATTGATGATGCCCCAATTGCTCTGCCTCAGCCAGATGGAAGCTTATGGAAACCGCAAAATTACGATCGTAAGTCTCACGGCAAGGTGCCTATGTATGAGACTTTGGTAAAGTCATACAATCAAGCTAATGTGCGCTTAGGCCTTGATGTGGGCGTCGACAAGGTACTACAACAGTTACGACGCATGGGTGTGGAACAGGCTATTCCGGCTTACCCATCGGTATTATTGGGAGCTGTTGAGATGTCGCCGTTGCAGGTCAATCAAGTGTATCAAACCATTGCTGGTAATGGTTTTTATAGCCCCTTGAGTATAGTGCGCCAAGTGACAGAGGCCAATGGCCAGTTACTGAGCCACTTCCCATTTGCGGTGCGTCAAGCGGCCAGCAATGACTCGATTTATTTGCTACAACACGAGATGCGGCTGGTGGCAAGCGAAGGTACAGCCAGAGGCGTGTATCGTTATTTGCCTAAACAGCAAAAAGTGGCTGCAAAAACGGGCACCACTAATGACCAAAAAGACAGTTGGTTTGCTGGCTTTAGTGGCCGACATGTAGCGACGGTTTGGCTAGGCCGGGAAGATGCTAAACCCACACCATTAACTGGTGCTGGGGGAGCGCTCAATGTGTGGGGGCAGTTAATGCAGCACCTGGCTTATGTCACCTATGCCGACATTAAGCCGCAATCAATTGATTATTATTACCTCAATGTAAACACTGGTGAGGCCATACCTGACGATTGTCCCAATGGGGTATTGTTGCCCCTACTCAAAACATCAGCACCTTCTTATAATGCAACCTGTGGATATTAGCCAGTCATGTACAGCAACCCAATGACGTCCTTTAAAACCCTATCACTGATATCACTTGCCATATTTATAAGCGCCTGCGCAGGACCTAGGTATGGCCCTATTGTGGAAGACTTAAGTGTGCAGGCTAGGCCGTCTGAACGCATGCCGTCGGCCCCTGCGAGTGTGCCAAGCGACCCCGTCGCTGGTGCTCAGTCAGCAGCACCAGCAGCGGTGGCAAAGCCTTCTGCTAAACTTTACGTGGCTCCCAAAACAGCAGTCACCGTTACCGCACAGCCCGCATCAAAGCCAATTTTGGTGCCGTCTACAGCGCCATCTGTGGTCCCCAAAGTGGTCGAGCCCTTAGTCACCTTAGTGCCCTCAAAACCTTTAGCACAAGAGTTGCCTCTGCCCGCATCAGACCAACAAGTGGTAGAACAATTATTGACTGAAGCCGATCAGCTAAAAGCCCAAGGTAAGGTGACTCAGGCCGTCATCCAGTTGCAAAGAGCTCAGCGAATCGCACCTCGTGAGCCCAAGGTTTACGCGCGCTTAGCAGCTTTGCAGCTATCCTTAGGTGAAGCCTCTCGGGCTGAGCAGTTGGCACTTAAAGGTCTGACCTTAGTGCCTAATAAAAGCAGTTACCAGTATTATTTCTGGAAGCTCATCGGTGCTAGTCGAAGTCATTTAGGCGACAGCGCAGGTGAAACCAAGGCCATAGCTGAAGCTGCAAAATATAAATAACTACCAATAGCTAAAAGTGTGAAGCCATGCCATAGCAAAGCAAAGCTGGTATTGAATGACCATAGGCTAGCCAGCATCAGGGTCAAATAAATGCCCGCCGCAGCGTAGTGTACGTTGCAGGCTTGGCCCTTAGATTTAGCGGCTTTGATGAGTCTAGAGATGGCCACCAATAAAACCAGGGTGCAGGCTAGGACAATAAACTCGCCGTAGGTGTTGCCAGCTTCTGCTCGGCGCATGAGTTCAAACATGGCTGCCAAAGCCAAAAAAATGCGCCCCCAGGTAGCCCGCTGCCATTGCCATTTAAGGGCTAAATCTAACACCAGCAACGCCATCATGGGTAAACCCACATACAAGCTTAGGTTAACTCCTAGGGTCGCCATTTCAGGTTCAATAAATGGACTAAAAACAGCTGCATTGGCAATACAAGCATAAGCACCTAACCACACACATAAGGCCGCGGGTTTAAGTGCGTCCTGCAGACGTGTGCGGCGCCATAAAAGCACACCACATGTGATAAGGCCGGCTGCTAGCAGCAGATAAAGCAAGCTCAACATCGATTAAATCTGCGCAAAGGCTCGTTCAGCGGCGTCCAAGGTGTGCGTGAGTTCCTCTTCGCCGTGCGCAGTGGAAACAAAGCCAGCCTCAAAGGCCGACGGGGCTAAGTAGACGCCATTTTCTAGCATTAAGTGAAAAAAGCGGCTAAATTTTTGGCCATCGCAGGCCATTGTTTCTGCAAAGCAGGTGACCTGAGTTTGGTCAGTGAAGAATAGCCCAAACATACCGCCTACTTGGTTAGTGTGGAAGTCCACATTGGCCGCTTTAGCGCGCTCTTTCATGCCTGATAATAGTCGGCTGGTGTAGCTGGTAAGTTGCTCATAAAAACCAGGTTGACTCACCTCATCGAGCATGACTAAGCCTGCGCTCATAGCCACAGGGTTGCCAGACAAGGTGCCTGCTTGATACACCGGGCCTATCGGCGCAAGGGAGTGCATGACGTCGCTGCGTCCGCCAAACGCGGCCACAGGCATGCCACCGCCAATCACCTTGCCTAAGGTCGTTAAGTCGGGGGCAATGTTATAGAGTCCTTGAGCACATTGAGGGCCTACTCGAAAACCGGTCATAACTTCATCAAAAATCAAAAGAGCGCCACTGGCATCGCAAACCTCTCGCAAACATTGCAAAAAGCCATCTTCTGGCACGATAAGGTTCATGTTGCCTGCTACAGGTTCTACAATAATACAGGCAATTTGAGGGCCAATTTCGGCAAAGGTTTGTTTAACACTGGCAATGTCGTTATAGGTTAGCGTTATGGTATGTTCAGCAATACTATCGGGCACCCCTGGAGAACTTGGAACACCAAGCGTCAAGGCGCCGGAACCAGCTTTAACCAATAACGAATCTGAGTGGCCATGGTAGCAGCCTTCAAATTTTACGATCTTGTCGCGTCCTGTGTGGCCACGAGCAAGTCGAATAGCGCTCATGGTGGCTTCGGTGCCAGAACTTACCATGCGGACCATATCCATGTGTGGCAGCAGGCTGCATAATTTATCAGCCATAGCGGTTTCGACTCGAGTGGGGGCACCAAAACCCAAACCATTTTCTATGCTTTTGGCTACTGCAGCGAGAACCCTAGGGTGGGCATGCCCCAATATCATAGGTCCCCAAGATCCAATATAATCCACGTATTGGCGATCGTCTTCATCGGTGATCCAAGCCCCAGATCCGCGTTTAATAAACAACGGATGCCCACCCACCCCTTTAAAAGCCCGAACTGGAGAGTTAACACCACCTGGGATATGTTGTTGGGCTGCTTCAAAAAGTTCAGCAGAAATAGGTGTTTGGCTGGATGACATAGGAAACTCTCAATAAAGGACAAATGTATGACCTTTATTATCTCCTGAAAACGCCGTCGCGGCTAATCCTTTTGTGTGTATTTTAGGATTTCTTCGACCGGCAGCAATCCCATGACACTGCCGTCAACATCGGTGATAAGAAGTTGCTTGTAGTCACGCTTTTTACACAAGTCCCACGCCTCTTTTAAGGTGGCCCGAGATGAGCAAAAACCAAAAGCTACCTTGGGCGATCCAGCTGCCTCAATTAGGCTAGCTGGGGCGTCAGCATCAAGACTGATTTGGTTCTGATGTAACACGTGGTCAACTTGGTTATCGCTGCTATTGATGATCAGCCAATTAACGCCTAGATCTGTGGCTGATAAGTAGCCAGCAATATCATCGTCGTAATGATGGCTTACATCATCATGCATTAAACTGGTGACGCCTTGATGATTGAGGGCCTGTGTGATTGGATTAGCTTGGTAATCTAAGCCCTGCTTGCGCAATACTTCAATAAACACAGAATCTTGTTTGAAAAAATAACTACAGCTTATGTTAGCGATAACAATAGTGGCCATGCCCGGCAAGATAATTCCCGGGTTATGAGTCAGTTCCATGAGCCCAATTAGGGCGGCAAGCGGTGCTTGTAATACTGCGCTCATCATGGCGCCCATGCCTAGCATGGCGTAAAAGCCTGCATCAGATGTAGGCCCTTCCAACACATAGCTGCTTATATGGCCAAGAGCAGAGCCAGCACAGGCGCCCATAAGTAGGGTGGGGCCAATTAAGCCGATGGGCATGCCTAAACCAACGCTAATCGCAGTAGCAAATAATTTGGCAAGGGCCAGAGCCACCAATAAACCCAAGGCATATTGTCCCTCAATGGCCAGCAAGATACTGTCAGTGCCCATGCCCATCACCTGGGGTACAAAGTAGGCGAGTGAGCCCGTAAAAATGCCTGCTATGAGCATGCGAGCAAGCACGGGCTGCGCAGCAAAATTCTGTACACTGGTGACGGTTTTGGTGAACAAGGCAGCCATAGCTCCCAGTACCACGCCGTAAACTAAAATGAGTGGCATCTCACTCATATTAACCATAACGATATCAGCTGCCATGAAGGCCATTTCTGCGCCATACAAAGTATTATGTAATAAGGTGGCAGTGACTGCTGCAATAATGACGGGGGTAAAACCCATGATGCTGTACTCAAGCATCACCACTTCCATAGCAAAAATGACCCCGGCCATTGGTGTATTAAACGAGGCTGCTATGGCGCCAGCCGTGCCACAACCCACCATGAGGCGGACGCTGTTGTTGGGTAGGTGAAAAGCACTGGCTAGTTGTGAGCTCACGGCAGAACCTAGATGAACAGCGGGGCCTTCTCGTCCGGCGGACTGGCCGCTTAAAATAGCTAAGGCACCCCCTACAAACTGCACAAGGGTGTTTTTAAAGGGCATTTTTGCTTGGTGGTAGGCCATGCGATCCATAACATGTGCCACCCCTGCTTTGCGTTCACTGGGCGCAAATAGCATGAGCCAAAGGCCAATCAGTAGCCCACCCAACACGGGCAGGAAAAAATACCAAATAGGGTCTAATTGTTCAAAGCTTTCAGCGGTGCCGCCAGGGAGCCAATGTTCAAGGGGGATTTCAAATAAACTGCGAAAGGCAACGATGACTAGGGCTGCAGCAACACCACTGACAAAACCCAGAAAGCTAATTTGGGGTAAGGCATCGTTATAAGCGAGGCGACGACGAAAATGACTGGCCCCAAAGCGCGTTGGGTTGAGACGCAAAGCTAGCTTTTGTTTTAGATTGACCATAAATATTAACTCGTTAATGCATTATTTTTTTTTATTAATACGAGCAGCGATTCATGCAGTTTACCTTACATTCAGCATGCTGCCTAATAACACTATGGTGAATATTGTCCTACGGCTCTTTAGCTTTGCTGCTGGGTCTATTATCATAGCCCTAATAGAGTCTTTTACAGCAAGGAAGTGAGTGTGAAAAAAGTAGCCATTGTTGGTGGTACTGGGTATACGGGAGTTGAGTTGCTGCGTTTGTTAGCGCGCCATCCTGCTATTGAAGTGTGTGCTATTACGTCTCGTTCTGAAGCGGGTAAGGCGGTAGCTGATATCTACCCTAGTTTGCGCGGTGAGTACGACCTTGCTTTTACTGAACCAACAACCGAAACCTTGGCCCAAGCCGACTTAGTGTTCTTTGCAACGCCTAATGGTGTGGCCATGAAACAAGTGCCCGAGCTACTGGCTGCTGGCACTAAAATTATTGATTTAGCAGCTGATTTTCGCATTCAGGATATCGACGTTTGGTCCCATTGGTATGGTATGGAGCATGACTGCGCAGAGCTAGTAGAGCAAGCGATTTACGGGTTGCCAGAGGTTAATAAGAATGCCATTAAAAGCGCTCGCCTAGTGGCCAATCCAGGATGTTATCCCACTGCGGTGCAGTTGGGTCTATTACCCTTGATTGAGCGGGGTCTAATTGATACCCAGCACCTAGTTGCCGACTGTGTCTCAGGTGTCAGTGGGGCAGGGCGGGGCGCTGCTGTGGGTAGTTTGTTGTGCGAAGCTAGCGACAGCTTTAAGGCCTATGGAGTGGCTGGGCATCGCCATCTACCGGAAATAAAAGAGCGCCTGTCGATGGCCAATGGTGGGCCAGTAGGCTTGACCTTTGTGCCTCATTTGGCGCCCATGATTAGAGGCATCCATGCGACCTTATATGCGCGTTTGGTGAATAGCCAGCAATCACTAGAATTGATTCAGGAATGGTTTGAACAGCGCTATATGGATCACCCTTTTGTTGATGTGATGCCGTTGGGAAGTCATCCAGAAACCCGCAGTGTGCGCGGCTCAAATATATGCCGCATTGCCTTGCATCAGCCCCAAGGCGCAGATACTTTGGTGATTTTGTCGGCCATTGATAATTTAGTCAAAGGGGCTGCCGGACAGGCCATTCACAATATGAATTTGATGTTGGGTCTGGAAGAAGCTATGGGTTTAGATATTGTGCCCCTTGCGCCATAGTAACAATGCACCTGGCAGAGCAGATAGGGCGCGCTAATACTTGACTACTTTACTAGGTTAAGTGCATAATTCTGACCTTTAAGATCTCTAAGAGAGCGTTATGCACCACACTGAACAACATGATTACGCCGATGCTATACCTCCAGCCATGGGATTTACCGATTCTGCGGCCAAAAAAGTGTCTCATCTCATGGAAGATGAAGATAACCAAGAGTTGCGGCTGCGAGTGTATGTGACTGGTGGCGGTTGTTCTGGCTTCTCCTATGGATTCACCTTCGATGATAAAGTCGCGGAAGATGATACCCAAATTGAAAACGGCGAGGTGACCATGGTGGTCGACGCTATGTCGATTCAGTACCTAATGGGGGCTACGGTGGATTACAAAGAAAGCTTAATAGGCTCACAATTCTCTGTCACCAACCCCAATGCGACCACTACTTGCGGTTGTGGCTCAAGCTTCTCTGTTTAAGTCTGTTAGTTAGACGTCAAGGGTGTGCCCAGTTGATAGGATTCAAGCTGGGCTAAAATGGTATTTGCTAAGGGTTTAAATGCCACCATCTGCTTTTTGTTGAGTGGTTCTACTTTAGGAAATTTCACTTTGAGTGGGTTTTTGTGGACGCCGTTTGCACGGAATTCATAATGTAAGTGTGGACCCGTCGCTAGGCCTGAAGAACCGATATAACCAATAATTTGGCCCTGCTTCACGCGGCTGCCTTTTTTCACCTTACTGTTGTATTTAGACATATGTGCATACAGTGTGGTGTAGATGCCCGCATGTTGTAGAATGATCGTGCGTCCGTAGCCGCCTTTAGTGCCCCTCCAAATAACTTTGCCATCGCCAGATGCTTTAATTGGCGTACCCGTGGCCGCGGCATAGTCTACACCTCTGTGTGGCCGCACAGTTTTGAGAACAGGGTGTAGGCGTTTAGGGTTGTACTTAGAACTTATACGAAAGAAATCAACTGGACTGCGCAAGAAGGCTTTACGTAAGTTATAGCCTTTGGGTGAGTAATAATTTCCATCGCTGTGACGGATGGCATTAAACACTTTGCCTTGGTTGGTGAATTGGGCTGCTAAAATGTGGCCTTCGCCAATCAGCTCATCATCTAGGTATTTTTCTTCATAGATCAGTGCAAAGCGGTCCTGCTTTCTAAGGTCTAAAGCAAAGTCAATGTCCCAGCCAAATATACTCGCCAACTGCATGAGTTTCTTCTGGCTTAGCCCAGCTCGCTGGCCGTCTACAAATAACGAGTTACTGATAGAGCCTTGAATAAATCGAGCTTCTATCTCAGGTTCACGGTTAATGGTCTCAACGAGGTATT
>CAWUTT010000071.1:0-9863 GCA_963925635.1 uncultured Pseudomonadales bacterium
GCTTAAGTCACAGCAAAATGATGTCACTTTTTTTTTTTTTTTTGTCCCCACTTTGCACGAACTTAAACGTCGTGGTTTTAAGTTAGGCGTTGTGACCAACACCTTCAACCCACCTTCTGAAAAGAACATTTGGTTCAAGACTATCGGTATTGATGGCATTTGGGATTCCTACGCAGACTCGTGTGAACTTGGTGTGGTTAAACCAGATGCAGCAATTTACCTTGCCGCACTAGAACCCTTGGGTGTTGAACCTTACAATGCTATTTTTGTTGGCCATGCTCAGTATGAAATAGATGGTGCCAAAGCACTTGGCATGACCACGGTGCGTTTTAACCCAGACCTAGACTGCCTAAGTTCAGATTATCTGGTTGAGAATTTCAAAGATTTGCTGAGCCTTGCAGCCATGCCCAGTTGATCTATTTCTGTCTCGTCTAAGCGCATAAAGGCGTAGCTATTTTTGAGTGTGGTATAGACGCCTACCCAGAGTTTACTAGCCGATAATTAACCTACATTATCGCGCCTGAACCAAGGCCTACTCGCATTGCGAGTAGGCCTTTTTTTGCTTTTAAAAGTTGGATAATGTACATGGAGGATAGCGCTTAATTAGGCTTTATGCATCGGTCAGTCATGGTCGAGCCCATCAATGCCAATTTGGTAAACCTATGATGAGTAATGATATTAAGTATAAGCACTGGCATTGAGGCCTAACAACGCAGTTAATATTAGCTAAAATTAGCAATATCACCACCCTAGATTTCGACCCATGGCTAGCAGCGGTTGAGATCATTCCCTTGGAGGCCCTTTTCAACCTACCCTCTATTCAGCTTGAACTATGGATTACTAGATCTATAGATGACAGTAAGTTATAACATGGGCCTAAGGTAGGCTTTAGCCCTAAACAGGTGTTCTGATCTGACTATTGCGGTATCGATCACAGTTCTGTGTTAATTCACGTTTAGGCTATTATGTTACTCGTTTTAACTAGGAAACCAACCATGCGCACCTTTCTCATCGCTCTATTGATCTCCATTTCAACTCAGGCAGGGGCTAATAACGATATAACTAACAACAAGTTAGTTGAAGCTGTAGCAGCGATCGATGCCAATGTTATTTTTATGCGACACGCTTTGGCGCCAGGCTTTGGCGATCCAGAACATTTTAATGTGGCTAATTGTTCGACCCAAAGAAACTTGAGTGACATGGGCCGTACGCAAGCTAGAAGCATAGGCACAGCAGTGCTCAATAGTGGTGTTGAGTTTGAACAGATATTATCTAGCCAATGGTGCCGGTGTACACAAACCGCAGAGTTATTAAATTTAGGCCATTGGAGCACCTTTGGTGGCTTAAATTCTTTTTTTCAAGGCCATGTAAATAAGCAAGCAACCCTTAATCTACTGCATAAAAAATTAGCTTCCCTTGATCATGGACTTACCTTAATGGTGACCCACCAAGTGGTCATTAGTGCCATCACTAAACTTGTGGTGGGTAGTGGAGATCTAGTGGCCTATAATTCCACAACGTTTGAGGCCCAAGCATTGACCTTAGAGTGATTTATGCCTCGCTGCACCATAACTGCCTTAACTTTAATAAACTAGCTGCCAAGCCCTCTTAGGGATGACATAAATCGCGCTAAGCTTAATTTTATTCTGCTCTTTACTTTACTTTACGCTACTTTACTTGGCCCCGCACTTGGCCCCGTAATTGGCTCTTTACTTAGCCCAATTAATTTGGCATTTACGTGTTACCCAACTGTGTATTTGATATTGTTATTGGCTATATTATTGTATGCTATTCACAGCATCACCCTTTTCACGCTTTACTAGGCTTTGTGCAAAATTCATGCAACTTCATATTCATCCCAGCACCCTCGAACTTGGCTCAAGCCATTGGCAACAATACCTCTCTTTGCAGGCCGACCCCTTTAGTCAATATGCATTTCATGCCGCCTTAGAACACAGTGGCAGCGTAGGTGGTGATAGCGGCTGGCAACCTTTACACCTTGAAATCACAGAGGGTGGTAAGCCCGTTGCCCTCATACCAAGCTATATCAAAACCAATTCGTGGGGTGAGTATGTATTTGATTTTGAATGGGCCAACGCTTATCAACGTTATGGTTTGGAGTACTATCCAAAACTGATTAGCGCAGTGCCTTTTACACCCTGTGCAGGCCCAAGGGTATTGTTAGTTGAAGGTGCAGATTTAACAACAGTATTGGGGTTTTTACAGCAACAGTTGCCCCATTTATGTAGCCAAATTAAGTTGAGTAGTTGGCATTGGCTATTTGCTCAAAAACCCGACTGGGAGGCCGCCCAACAACAGTCATGGCATCAACGTATTGGTTGCCAGTACCATTGGTACAATCACGACTATAGCCAGTTTGAAGACTTTACTGCGCGCCTAACCTCACGTAAGCGCAAGTCCATTAAAAAAGAACGCCGCGTGATTGTTGAACAAGGCATTAACTTTACCTGGCAACAAGGCGATAACATTAGCCAAAAGTCGTTAAAAGAGTTTTATGCCTGCTATCAAAGCACTTACCTAAAGCGCCGCAGCCAGGGTTATTTAACCTATCAATTTTTTTCTGAACTACTCACCCAAATGCCAGAAAAACTGTTGCTAGTGACCGCGTCTAAGGATGACTCTCCTTTAGCCTACGCCTTATTTTTTGTGGATGATGACACCCTTTATGGGCGTTATTGGGGTTGTTTAGAAGAAGTTGAGTTTCTTCATTTCGAGACCTGTTATTATCAAGGCATCGATTACTGCATTGCCAAGGGTATTCCTCATTTTGACGCAGGCGCGCAAGGTGAACATAAACTGGCCCGTGGATTCATACCCCAACTCACCCATTCTTACCATTATTTGGCAGAAACTGGATTTAATGACGCCATCAAAAACTTCTGCGAGGCAGAAGCCCAGCAAATAGAACATTATATGCAATGGGCCGAAACCGCCCTGCCTTATAAAGCTGAATAGCAGTATTGACCTTTTAGTCATCAACTTCATATAACTTGACCCGCTTGGCAGCAAGGCCTAATCTGACATCCTGTTAATCAAACGAACGTTTTAATTATGCCTTCTTCGTCACCGTCTTCAACCTACCCTCATTTATTAGCACCACTCGATTTAGGTTTTACGAGTTTAAAAAACCGAGTCATTATGGGTTCTATGCACACGGGTCTAGAAGAAGCAAAAAACGGTTTTGAACGCTTAGCTGAGTATTTTGCTGAACGCGCCCGTGGGGGTGTCGGCCTTATCGTCACTGGTGGGATATCGCCCAACCAACAAGGTTTAACCTTTACCGGTGCGGCAGCCCTAGATAACGAGGATAAAGTGGCTCAACACCGCTTGGTTACCCATGCCGTGCATCAGGCGGGTGGCAAAATTTGTATGCAAATCCTGCATACAGGGCGTTATGCATACTCTGCCAATGCGATTGCGCCATCGGCTATTAGGGCACCTATTAATGCCTTCACTCCAACCGAAGTGACCAGTGAAGGCATTGAACAGCAGATTAAAGACTTTGTTAACAGTGCCATGTTAGCCCAACAGGCTGGCTATGATGGTGTAGAAGTCATGGGCAGTGAAGGCTACTTTTTAAATCAATTCATTGTGACCCGCACCAATCAGCGTGACGACGAATGGGGTGGTAGTTATGACAACCGCACCCGCCTGGCCATCGAAGTCGTCAAACGCATACGCGCAGCCGTGGGTGAAGAGTTCATCATTATCTATCGCCTGTCTATGCTCGATTTAGTGCCAGAAGGCAGCCACTTGTCGGAAGTGATTCAACTAGGCCAAGCCATTGAACAAGCAGGGGCAAGCATTATTAACACCGGTATTGGTTGGCATGAGGCACGTATACCGACCATCGCCACTAAAGTACCCCGCGCTGTGTTTACCTGGGTGACTCATGCGGTGCGCAAGCATTTAACGGTGCCCGTGATCACGTCTAACCGTATCAATACCCCAGAGGTAGCGGAAAGGGTTTTAGCTAATGGCGATGCAGACCTCATTTCTATGGCCCGGCCCTTCTTGGCTGATCCAGAATTCGTCAATAAAGCAGCCGCAGGCCAAGCTGAGCGCATCAACACCTGTATTGGCTGCAATCAAGCCTGCTTAGACCACGTCTTTAACGGCAAACCCAGTAGCTGTTTAGTGAACCCACGGGCGTGTGAAGAAACTCGTATTATTATTGCACCGACGCAGGCTGTAAAGACCATTGCCATTGTGGGTGCAGGCCCTGCCGGTTTAGCCTGCGCTGTCACTGCTGCAGAGCGAGGTCATAAGGTCACTTTGTATGATGCAGCTGATGAAATTGGTGGCCAGTTTAATATTGCTAAGCGCATTCCTGGCAAAGAAGAGTTCTTCGAAACCATCCGCTATTTTGGTGTTAGGTTAAAAGAACTAAAGGTTGATGTAAGGCTTAATACCCGCTTAACAACCCAGCAATTAAACGCCATGCAGGTGGATGCATTAGTGCTGGCAACAGGCATTAGCCCGCGCCCACTGGATCTGCCAGGCCATGATCATGCTAAAGTGCTTAATTACCTAGACGTGCTCAAGGGCGCAGAAGTGGGTGCAAAAGTGGCCATTATTGGCGCCGGTGGAATTGGTTTTGATGTGGCAGAATATTTAACACATGGAGCGCGTGAACCTAGCAAGAATATTGCCCAGTTTATGTCCCAGTGGGGGATCGATATGACCATGCAAGCTAGGGGTGGCGTGGCTAATATGTCTAAAAATATAGAGGCTTCTCCGCGCAAGGTCCACTTATTACAGCGTAAAACCAGCAAAGTGGGTGCAAGTTTAGGAAAAACCACAGGTTGGATACACCGCGCTGGCTTGCAGCAAAAACAAGTCAATATGATTGCCGGTTGTGAATACCAAGCCATAGATGATCAAGGGTTGCACCTAACCATTGATGGCAAAGCACAAATTTTAGCGGTAGACCATGTTATTGTCTGTGCAGGCCAAGATCCAAATCAACACTTATGTAACGGCTTAGAGCATGAATACCATCTTATTGGCGGTGCCCACAAAGCTACTGAGTTAGACGCTAAGCGGGCTATTCGGCAAGGAACGTTACTCGCCATAGAGCTATAAGGCACTCCCTATGCACTACACCACGTTTGAGCTAAGCATCGAAAACCACATCGCCCACTTGCGCTTCAATCGGCCACAAGCATACAACACCATGAGTGTGGCGTTTTGGCAGGAATTTCCCCATGCCATTAAAACCATCGATGCAACCACTCAAGCTAGGGTATTAGTCATCAGCAGTTCGGGTAAGCACTTCAGTGCGGGAATGGATGTGGCTGTTTTTACCAGTGGTGCAATCAAACGCCCTCAAGACCCTGCGCGTCGCAATGAACACATGCGTCAACTGGTGTTGCAGCTGCAAGCCATTATTAACAGTGTAGAGAAAATGCGCATCCCTGTGTTGGCCGCCATTCAAGGCGCTGCCATAGGTGGCGCGTTAGACTTAGTGTGCGCCTGTGACTGCCGTTATATGAGTGAAGATGCCTTTGTTAGCATCGAAGAGATTAATTTAGGCATGGCCGCAGATTTGGGCACGCTGCAACGTTTACCTCGGCTTATCGCGCCAGGCTTAGCTAAAGAATTAGCCTATACTGGCCGTCGCATGATGAGCCAAGAAGCCTTAACAAGTGGCTTAGTCAATCAAGTTTTTGGTGATGCACAGACCATGCTAGAAGCGGTTATGGAGATCGCACAAACCATAGCCAATCATTCCCCCTTAGCCGTTTACGGCTGCAAAGAAATGATTAATTATGGCCGCGATCACGGCCTTGAAAATGCGCTAAAATATCAAGCGGCTTGGCAAGCGGGGATGTTGCAACCAGAAGCAGACATGTTGCAAGCGATGACTAGCAAAGCCCAAAAACGCAAACCAGAATATGCCGATCTGGAGCCTACCCATTCAGTTTTTAAACCACTTGAGTAGCGCTTTCACATGGGCCTAAACGAGTGTTAATCGGTATTTTTGATGATCCGTTGCAACATGGTTTTTAAGGTCTCGGAGGCGTCACTATCCAACCCCTCCAAGGCATTACTCTCGGCCTTCTGACAATCGGCAATTAAATGTTCTACGCGTTGTTGACCGGCCGCTGTGCCTGTCACTTTGGTACCCGAATCTAATTGCTGCACGCGGGCCATGTTGTGCTTTTGCAAATCCATGGACAGTTCTAACAAGGTTGTTTGGTCCACCATAGTGCGTTTAGCAAGGTCTGTTAAACTGATGCTGTTTTCATTATACAAACACGCCAATACGCGCCATTCTTTGGTGGTCAGACCGTCATCAGCAACCACCTGATGAAACTCTTCGCCCATTTGATGCGTAGCCCGCGACATGTAATATAATAAATAGTTATCAATAAAATGACTCACATCATTAGTGTCTACAGAAGCCAAGGTGGGAATGGCTTCGGCTGTAGCGTAGGCACCCCGGTAAAACACTAAACCAGAGCCAGCATTGCTGCGTATGCCTTTCACTTGGCCAACGATAATCTCATGATCGCCGCCATCGTAAGTCGCCCAAGCTTCACATTCAAAGCAGGTAATCGCTCCAGGTAACGTGGGGGCACCGCCAAGGCCGGCTTCTACCGTCACATCAGCAAACTTATCCGTGCCGCTGCGAGCGAATTGGTTGGAGATTGCCATCTGCTCTGCACTGAGCACATTAACCACAAAATGTTTGGCTTTTATAAACGCATCAGCACTGTAGGCAGTCTTGGTAATGCTCCACAAGATCAATGGAGGGTCCATAGACACCGAGTTAAAACTACTCGCAGTGGCGCCTACAGGCTCGCCATTGTCATCTAAACAAGTCACTACAGTCACACCAGTAGCAAATGATGACAAGGCATCGCGAAATTCACGGGCGCTAAAAGCTTCTGTTGTCATATGGGACTCCAAATTAACAGTAAATAATAGGTCGCTATTATAGGCATTAACCCAGTAAAGATCAGGCTTAAATGTATAAAACAGCGTTAAAATAAAGCCTAAGGCCTAATAATTAATCAGTTAAAGGCGCAAGTCGCCTTTGTTACGAGTTAATAATGATACTCCTGCTTATGAATTTAAAGCATAAGGTTATAACCATATTTGCATTAACGCATGAATGCTCGTACAATGGCCCTAAGTTATCTTCAAACCAGCCTTGGAGGCCCTATGAAAAAGTCGACACAGACCGTACCTACAATTACTGCCTTTTTTGACGAAACCACCTTCACTGTGACTTACATCGTGGCCGACCCAGACACCAAAATCTGTGCCGTCATCGACTCTGTCTTAGACTTTGATGCCAACATGGGCCGCACCCGCACCGACTCTGCAGACAAGGTGATTAGTCATATTAAACAACAAGGTCTCAGCCTTGCTTGGTTATTAGAAACCCACGTGCATGCAGACCATTTATCTGGCGCACCTTATATTCAGCAACAATTGGGCGGACGGATTGCAATAGGCGACCAAATCACCCAAGTGCAAGACATGTTTGGTGACTTATTTAATGCAGAAGATGGTTTTTCTCGCAATGGCAGCCAGTTCGACCACTTGATCACACCTAACGAAGAAATTAAAGTGGGCAGTTTATCCATTAAGGCCCTGCACACGCCAGGTCACACCCCTGCGTGTATGAGTTTTGTGGTGGGAGACTGCTGTTTTGTAGGCGATACCTTGTTTATGCCCGATTACGGCACTGCACGCTGTGACTTTCCAGGCGGTGATGCAACCACTTTATACGAATCGATGCAGCAAATTTTAAATTTACCAGACGACACCCGACTATTTATGTGCCATGACTACGCGCCTGGCGGCCGCGAGTACCTTTGGGAAACAACCGTAGCCGATTCAAAAGCCCACAATATTCATTTGGTAGGTAAAACCAAGGCTGAGTTTATCAACATGCGCAAGGCCCGCGATGCGCAGTTGAGCGCTCCTCGTTTATTACTACCTTCTGTACAAATTAATATGCGTGCCGGCCACATGCCTCCAGTAGAAGACAATGGTATAGCTTATATTAAAATACCGGTTAACCAGATGGGTACTTAATGACTGTCACACAAACACTCTGGAAACACGTCACCCAATTACCCGCATTAATATGGCTTAAGCATTACCCTTTGAGCAGTTTGCAAGCCGATGCAATGGCCGCTTTAATTGTTACAGTAATGCTGATCCCCCAAAGTTTAGCCTATGCCATGTTAGCGGGTTTACCGCCAGAAACAGGCTTATATGCCAGTATCTTGCCACTTTTAGCCTATGCCTTATTCGGTTCTAGCCGCACATTATCTGTGGGTCCGGTAGCCGTTATCTCCTTGTTGTCAGCCAATGCTGTGGGTATTGCTCACATTGCTAGCGGTTTAGATGTATTAACCTTATCCATGGGCCTGGCCTTCTTATCAGGTATGCTGATGCTCATCATGGGTTTATTTAGGTTAGGCTTTATTGCTAATTTATTAGGCCGGCCTGTTATCACCGGTTTTATTACCGCCGCCGGTTTGCTGATTGCCCTTGGCCAGTTGAAACACATTTTAGGCATTCCCTTAGTGGGCCATAATTTGCCTGAATTAGTGCTTGGGTTGTTACAATACGGCCAAGATGCCCACCTGCTTACGGCAGTTGTTGGCATTTCAAGCATGGTCTTTTTGTGGTTGGGTCGCAGCCCTCTTAGGCAGTTTTTATGCCGTTTTATGAGCCAATCTAACGCCTCTGCCTTGAGTAAAATGGCACCGGTGAGCGCCGTCATTATTGCTATTTTATTAGTTGAAAATCTGGACCTTGATCAGCAAGGCGTTATTGTTGTGGGTCATATTCCAGCAGGCCTCCCCAGATTGGCTTGGCCTGAAATGAGCGGATTATTGGTCTCTACTTTGATGCCTTCGGCCGTTATGATAAGCCTGATTGGTTATGTAGAATCTATTTCTGTGGCTCAAAATTTGGCCAATAAACGCCATCAAAAAATTGATCCGAACCATGAATTATTAGGTTTAGGTGCTGCAAATATAGCCTCTGCCACCTCTGGAGGGTTTGCTGTCACCGGTGGTTTTTCACGCTCTGTGGTTAACTTTGATGCTGGTGCAAAAACCCCAATGGCCGGAGTATTGGCTGCCGTAGGCATTGCCTTAGCCAGCCTTTACCTCACCCCTTATTTGGCTTTATTACCTAAAGCAGTGCTGGGCGCAACCATTTTTGTGGCGGTCGTTACATTAATCGAGCCCCAGGAAATCACCTTTACTTGGAAGTATAGTAAGCATGATTTTGCAGCCATGATGATTACCATTGGTATGGTGCTGTTTGTGGGTGTAGAAGCCGGCGTTATGGCGGGTGTAGTAGCGACAATATCGCTCATGTTATGGCGCACAAGTCGCCCTCATACTGCTGTTGTTGGTCCTGTAGCTGGGGGTCAACACTTCCGCAATATAGATCGCCACAAGGTTGAGCAGTTTGAACAGGTCATTGCTTTGCGTATTGATGAAAGTTTGTTTTTTGGTAACGTGCGTTATTTAGACAATCAGCTCAATGAATTATTAGCTCAAAACCCCTGCATTGAGCATTTGATTCTAATGGCGTCGGGCATTAATCATATTGATTCGAGTGCCGTTGAAAGCCTATTGGAATTTAACCAGAGATTGCACGATCAAGGCATTAAAATGCACTTGTCAGAAGTTAAAGGACCGGTACTGGATCGCTTACAAAGAATCAACTTCGCTGGCCAATTAACTGGCACCATTTATCTTAGTCAACATCAGGCGTGGCAAGAGCTAACTAAGCCATGTTAGCCTTAGGTACTTTTAACACATAGTGAGTGATGGTATGAACATTAGCCAATTAAAATGTGC
>CAWUTT010000072.1:0-3518 GCA_963925635.1 uncultured Pseudomonadales bacterium
AGATTCGACTAAACTAAAGATATTTTTCCAGGCCTTAGCCCAGCCTTGAAGTCGCAAAGACCCCCGAATAAAGGTGTCCACAGGCCATTGAGGATCAAACTGATATTGCGCTATAAATGGCAGTGAGTCACGATTTGGAATCGCTTCAAAGGTGGATTTTTCAAGCTTTGATAATGGTGTCGTATAGCTATGCATGGCTTCCCATGGCTTGCTGCAGGTTTTAACAACTCCATTTTCTAACCATTGAGCAGGCGATTTTAGGGCCTTTAAAACGCCTAGGGGAGACCAAGAAAACTTGTATCTAAACCCATTCTCTTGAGCGGGTAAACCACCACAAAAAGACCTAAACTCTAAAACATTACTCACGGCGTAAGGCTGCGAACTACGGTAGTCGTTTAATAAAGCATAAGCTAAAAGATGATCAATGCCAGGGTCTAAACCAACCTCGTTTACCACGCATAAACCCTTTGTTTGGGCTTGTTGGTTGAGAGCTTCCATGGCGGGTGTTAAATAGCTACTAGAAACAAAGTGCGCATTATTATCTAAGGCTAATTGGGCCGCCTGAACATGAAACGAGCCTGGTAACATAGACACCACAAGATCACCTTTACTGACATTGTCATAGAGCTGCTGCCAATCTAACATGCGCGCCTGACATTGGCCTTCCAGATGTTGAATGACCGCCTCAGCTTTACTAACAGTCCTGTTCCACAACCATAATTCCCGACCATTATTGATCAGTCTTTTAATACCTGGCGCACTAGAAAGTCCAGCACCTAGCCAATGAATAATCGCCATGATTAGCCCTCATATATTTTTATTGTGTGTGTTAAGCGATGTAGGGCCTTATAGCCTCTAACAATTGCAACTCAGAAAATGGTTTTGCAACAAAGTCATCCACACCGGTGGCAAACCACAGGTCTTGCTCAGTTGCAGGATTACGCGCTGTAATGGCCAAGATAGGTACCTGAGCACACTTTTCATTGGCCAAAGCCCTAATTTTACTAGTAGCCTCTAGGCCTCCCATATGGGGCATGACCATGTCCATCAGTACAATATCAAAGTGTTTCTTTTGCACTGCAGAAACTGCTTGCATCCCGTTCGTTGCCAGGGTGATGTCAACATCGATGTCGGCCAAAAACTCAGCGACTATTTCTTGACAAAGTTCGTCATCCTCCACCAGCAATACTTGGGGTTTCATAACACCTAATCCTTGATGCACGACTGCAGTTCGTTTCCATCAGGCCAGCTCACAAACTAAAGCCGGCCTTTACTGCTAATTAACAAACAGTGTTTTGATTGTTAACGCATTTTTACCATTCACCCTCAAGTTACCATTTCACCTTTGACTTGTAAATCCGCATGATAAGATGAGCGCACCAAGGGACCACTGGCAACGTGCTTAAAGCCCATGGCTCTAGCTGCAGCACCTAGTTCATCAAACTCTACAGGTGGCACGAAGCGATCCACGGGTAAGTGATTCAAACTCGGCTGTAAATACTGCCCAAGAGTGAGCATATCTACCCCATGGTCACGTAAGTCCTGCAATACTTGTAACACTTCTTCGTTAGTTTCACCCAAGCCCAGCATCAAACCTGACTTAGTTAACACCTCAGGACAACGCTGCTTGTACTTCTGCAATAAATCCAAAGACCACTGATAATCTGAACCTGGGCGGATTTTTTTGTACAAACGAGGAATGGACTCTAAATTGTGGTTAAACACATGAGGAGGCGTTGTGGCTAGAATATCGAGGGCAATGTCCATACGTCCACGAAAATCTGGCACCAAAACTTCAACTTTAGTAGCCGGAGTGCGTTCGTTAATTGCACTGATGCATTCGGCAAAGTGTTGTGCTCCGCCGTCTCTTAAATCATCTCGATCTACTGAGGTAATCACCACATACTTAAGGGCCATATCTGCCACTGCTGTGGCTAACTCTCTAGGCTCGTCTACCGATAAGGGGTTGGGGCGGCCATGGGCCACATCACAAAATGGGCACCTACGCGTGCAAATTTCACCCATGATCATAAAGGTCGCTGTGCCTTGGCTAAAACATTCGCCTAAGTTAGGGCAATTAGCCTCTTCACAAACCGATGCCAACTTATGCTCCCTAAGTTTAGATTTAATGCGGTTGATCTCTGGTGAACTCACAACTTTAATACGCAACCAATCTGGTTTACGGGGCATTTTGTCAGTGGGAATCACTTTAATTGGGATGCGCGCTACCTTATCCGCTCCGCGGAGTTTAACGCCTGCTTCAGCTCTGTATGATGTCGCCATGGTCACTTATCCCTAGTTGGTTATATTTACTGATGTTTAACCCAAGGTTGTTGAGTTGTCTTAACGTCTTGGTACTGCAATTGTTTTACTAAATTTTGGCACATATTGGCGGCCACTTGGTCAAACTCAATCAGCTTGACGAAATGACTCATTTGCACCATATCTAATCCAGGGTAGCCACAAGGATTAATGCGCGCAAAAGGACTAAGGTCCATATCAACATTGAGGGCGAGGCCATGAAAACTGCAGCCTTTACGGACTCGCAACCCCAAAGAGGCTATTTTACTACCCTCAACATAGACACCAGGAGCTTTTATGTCTGCAGTGGCTTCAATTCCATAGCCCTGCAAACAGTTTATTAGGGCTTGTTCCATATGCGAGACTAGCACCCTAACGCCCATACTTAGCCGTTTTAAATCAAGCATTAAATACAGCATCAATTGCCCCGGACCATGGTAGGTGACCTGGCCACCCCGATCTGATTGCACTAACGGAATATTACCTTGGTCTAGGATATGCTCTGCCTTACCTGCCTGCCCCTGAGTAAACACGGGTAAATGCTGCAATGCCCAGATTTCATCCATGGTCGCAGCATCTCTGTGATTGGTAAAGTCCTGCATGGCTTGCCAGCTTTGCGCATAGGGTTGGGGAGTTAAATGCCTAATTAACACGCTGTCCTCTGGCACTAAACTAGAGGACAAGTTTAACCTTACCACTGGCCATGAGAGTTTGGTGTATCTGTTGCAAATGTTCCGCACTTTGGGCAGTGACCGTCAGCCGTATGGACTGAAAAGTGCCATTGCGGCTGTCCACTACCTGCACTTTCTGAGCATCTAGATCTGGCGCTAGCTGCTTTACACAGTCAACCACCCAGGCATGATAATCCACCGTTTTGCGGCCCACAATTTTTAGGCTGTAGTTAGCGCAAGGGAACTCTATTTTAGGAGCTTCAGGCTTAACTTTCATTATTCCCCACTGATCAGGCGCATTACACTATCAACAAGGCCTTTGAAAAAACCACCTTTGAGCACATCTTCGGCGGCCACGAGGTCTTGCTCTAGAATGACGTCCGTGTCTAAGGTAATGATCAACTTACCCAACACATCACCAGCTGACAATGGCGCTGTAATACCCGTGTTAATATCTATGGTGGCTTTAATATATTTAGCCTGACCTCGAGCAATAGTGACTGCTAACTCACTTTCAAGCATTAACTCAACATAATCTTGCTCACC